>NZ_CDROCK010000012.1:0-134388 GCF_977020205.1 Pseudomonas sp. AIG
CGTTGTCGTGGGTTCGATCCCCATCGTCCACCCCATATTTCGAAAGGCGCCAGATGTAACAGTCTGGCGCCTTTGCTTTAAAGCTTCACCTGCGGATGTGGTGGAATTGGTAGACACACTGGATTTAGGTTCCAGCGCCGCGAGGCGTAAGAGTTCGAGTCTCTTCATCCGCACCAATTAAAGCTTCATTCATGTCTTCGGGCTGGTGAGGTTTCAACAAAGAAGTTGTTTGGCTTTTTTGTTACGCAATATGGTGGGCGTAGCTCAGTTGGTAGAGCACGGGATTGTGACTCCCGTTGTCGTGGGTTCGATCCCCATCGTCCACCCCATATTTCGAAAGGCGCCAGATTTAACAGTCTGGCGCCTTTTTTGTTTTAGCGGTTCTGAAAACCGGCGATTGTCGGTTTTTGGGCGCAGGGGCAGGGCGCTTCGTCGTATTTATGTTGCTCGATGATGCCGCGCTGCTCGCCGGGCTTGCTAGCAAGAACGGCCGTCAGGGAGTGATTGGCAGTCTCTTCTATATATAGAAGCGGTTGGCGCAGGGCCCTGGCGTGATTGGTTGTATTCGCCTGTGGGGCGCGCTGCATTGGTGTAGCGGTCCCGATAAAATGCCTGCTGTTTTTTTACCCGTTTTCAGTAGGGTGACTTCTTGAGTTTGACCCACTAGAATGCATGCCCTTGATTCTGGGGTCGGAAACGGCCGGCTAACGTCTGTGCAACGAGGAATATCCATGCAAGTTTCTGTTGAAAATACTACTGCTCTCGAGCGCCGCATGAGCGTCACCGTGCCGGCTGAGCGCATCGAGACTCAGGTCAACAAGCGTCTGCAGCAGACTGCCCAAAAGGCCAAGATTGCTGGCTTCCGTCCAGGCAAAGTGCCAATGAGCGAAATCAAGCGCCGTTTCGGTGCTGATGCTCGTCAGGAAGCTGTAGGCGACGTGATCCAGTCCTCCTTCTACGAAGCTGTGGTTGAGCAGAAGCTGAACCCGGCTGGTTCGCCATCGATCGAGCCAAAATCGCTCGAAGCTGGCAAGGACCTGGAATACGTTGCTGTATTCGAAGTGTTCCCTGAGTTCACCGTTGCCGGTTTCGACGGCATCACCGTTGAGCGCCTGAGCGCTGACGTGGCTGACGCTGACCTGGACAAAATGCTCGACATCCTGCGTAAGCAGAACACTCGTTTTGAAGTGGCCGATCGCGCTGCCCAGAACGAAGACCAACTGAACATCGATTTCGTTGGCAAGGTTGACGGCGAAGTGTTCGCCGGCGGTTCCGCCAAGGGCACTCAGCTGGTACTGGGTTCCGGCCGCATGATCCCGGGCTTCGAAGAAGGCCTGGTTGGCGCTAAAGCTGGCGAAGAGCGCGTTCTGAACCTGACCTTCCCAGAGGACTATCAGAACCTGGACCTGGCTGGCAAAACCGCTGAGTTCACCGTGACCGTCAACACTGTTTCCGAGCCTAAGCTGCCAGAGCTGAACGAAGAGTTCTTCGCTCAATTCGGCATCAAGGAAAGCGGCATCGACGGTTTCCGCACCGAAGTTCGCAAGAACATGGAGCGCGAACTGCGTCAGGCGATCAAATCCAAGGTCAAGAATCAGGTAATGGACGGTCTGCTGGCCACCAACCCGATCGAAGTGCCTAAGGCGCTGCTGTCCAACGAAGTTGACCGTCTGCGCGTGCAGGCTGTTCAGCAGTTCGGCGGCAACATCAAGCCTGATCAACTGCCGGCCGAGCTGTTCGAAGAGCAAGCCAAGCGCCGCGTCGTGCTGGGTCTGATCGTTGCTGAAGTGGTCAAGCAGTTCGACCTGAAGCCTGACGAAGCTCGCGTTCGCGAAATGATTCAGGAAATGGCTTCGGCTTACCAAGAGCCTGAGCAGGTTGTGTCGTGGTACTACAAAAACGAGCAGCAACTGAACGAAGTGCGTTCGGTTGTGCTGGAAGAACAAGTTGTGGATACTGTTCTGCAGAAAGCTAGTGTGACCGACAAAGCGGTCTCTTACGAAGAAGCAGTCAAGCCGGTAGAAGCTCCAGCAGCCGACTGATTGATTTTGCGTTAAGACGTACACACCATAAGCCAGCTCTCGAGCTGGCTTATGCGTATTCAAGACATAACTATTTGGGAGCGACTGCAGAGCATGTTCCGTAATTCTTATATTCAGCAGAACTCTGATATCCAGGCCGCAGGCGGCCTGGTCCCGATGGTTGTCGAGCAGTCTGCTCGTGGCGAACGCGCCTATGACATCTATTCGCGCCTGCTCAAGGAGCGAGTGATCTTTCTGGTTGGTCCGGTAGAGGACTACATGGCCAACCTGATCTGCGCGCAACTGCTGTTCCTTGAAGCGGAAAACCCGGACAAGGACATCCATCTCTACATCAACTCGCCGGGCGGTTCGGTGACTGCAGGCATGTCGATCTACGACACCATGCAGTTCATCAAGCCGAACGTGTCGACCACCTGCATCGGCCAGGCCTGCAGCATGGGCGCGTTCCTGCTGACCGCAGGTGCACCCGGCAAGCGTTTCTGCCTGCCGAACTCGCGCGTGATGATTCACCAGCCACTGGGCGGTTTCCAGGGCCAGGCGTCGGATATCGAAATCCACGCCAAGGAAATCCTCTTCATTCGCGAGCGACTGAACACGCTGATGGCCAAGCACAGCGGGCGTACTCTGGAAGAAATCGAGCGCGATACCAATCGCGACAACTTCATGAGTGCAGAAGCTGCGAAGGAATATGGCCTGATCGACGAAGTGATCAACCAGCGCCCAGCTTAAAATAAGCAGCTCAAAATAGGCTTGGTCGGCTTGTCTGATCAGCGGCGGGCTTGAAAAAGCCCGCAATAGCCTTCATCTTGTGTTGCAAGCCTATCGGATTTGGATCGAACGAATGACTGACACCCGCAACGGCGAGGACAACGGCAAGCTGCTCTATTGCTCCTTCTGTGGCAAAAGCCAGCATGAAGTGCGCAAATTGATTGCCGGCCCCTCGGTCTTTATCTGCGACGAGTGCGTCGACCTGTGCAATGACATCATCCGTGAGGAGGTGCAGGAAGCCCAGGCCGAAAGCAGCGCGCATAAATTGCCTTCGCCTAAAGAAATCAGCGGCATCCTTGACCAGTACGTCATTGGTCAGGAGCGTGCGAAAAAGGTTTTGGCCGTAGCGGTGTACAACCACTACAAGCGCCTGAACCAGCGTGACAAAAAGGCTGACGACGTCGAACTCGGCAAGAGCAACATCCTGCTGATCGGCCCGACAGGCTCCGGTAAAACCCTGCTGGCCGAAACACTGGCCCGCTTGCTGAACGTTCCGTTCACCATCGCCGACGCAACCACCCTCACCGAGGCGGGTTACGTGGGTGAAGATGTCGAGAACATCATTCAGAAACTGCTGCAGAAGTGCGATTACGACGTAGAAAAAGCCCAGATGGGTATTGTCTACATCGATGAAATCGACAAGATTTCCCGCAAGTCCGATAACCCGTCGATCACCCGGGACGTTTCCGGTGAAGGCGTGCAACAGGCCTTGCTGAAGTTGATCGAAGGCACGGTCGCTTCCGTACCGCCGCAAGGTGGTCGCAAGCACCCGCAGCAGGAATTTCTGCAGGTCGACACCCGTAACATCCTGTTCATCTGCGGTGGTGCGTTCTCCGGTCTGGAAAAGGTTATTCAAAACCGTTCCACCAAGGGCGGCATCGGTTTCAACGCAGAAGTGCGCAGCAAGGAAGAAGGCAAGAAAGTCGGTGAATCCCTGCGTGAAGTCGAGCCTGACGATCTGGTCAAGTTCGGTCTGATCCCGGAGTTCGTCGGTCGTCTGCCGGTCCTCGCGACGCTGGACGAGCTGGATGAGGCTGCGCTGATGCAGATCCTCACCGAGCCGAAAAATGCTCTGACCAAACAGTATGCCAAGCTGTTCGAGATGGAAGGCGTGGATCTGGAATTCCGGACCGACGCACTGAAATCGGTCGCCAAGCGTGCCCTGGAACGTAAAACCGGTGCCCGTGGCCTGCGCTCGATTCTCGAAGGTGTACTGCTCGACACGATGTATGAAATCCCCTCGCAGTCCGAGGTGAGCAAAGTCGTGATCGATGAAAGCGTGATCGAAGGCAAGTCCAAGCCACTGTATATCTACGAAAACAGTGAGCCGGCTGCCAAGGCAGCGCCGGACGCGTAAGCGTCCACCGCGCCGCAACAAAGAAGGGGCCTTCGGGCCTCTTTTTTTTTATGTCGTTTTTTACATCCGCTTTGCGCTTGTTTTTTTTCAAGGCAGCCCCCATCTTGGTTTCAAGCTCAATTCCATCTGATTACGGCCATATGGCCGCCGTAGAGGCGAAATCATGAAGACAACCATCGAATTGCCTCTCCTGCCATTGCGTGATGTCGTGGTTTATCCGCACATGGTTATCCCGCTGTTCGTGGGGCGCGAGAAATCCATCGAAGCCCTCGAGGCCGCGATGACGGGCGACAAGCAGATCCTGCTGCTGGCCCAGAGAAACCCGGCTGACGACGATCCCGGTGAAGACGCTCTCTATCGCGTAGGTACCATCGCTACTGTTCTACAGCTGCTCAAGCTGCCTGACGGCACCGTCAAGGTGCTGGTCGAGGGTGAGCAGCGCGGCACTGTCGAGCGCTTCAGCGAAGTCGACGGCCACTGCCGTGCCGAAGTGTCGCTGATCGAAGAGGTCGACGCCGCCGAGCGCGAATCCGAAGTGTTCGTGCGCACCTTGCTGTCGCAGTTCGAACAATATGTGCAGCTGGGCAAGAAAGTCCCGGCTGAAGTCCTGTCGTCGCTCAACAGCATCGATGAGCCGGGTCGTCTGGTCGATACCATGGCGGCGCACATGGCGCTGAAAATCGAGCAGAAGCAGGAAATCCTCGAAATCATCGATTTGTCGGCCCGGGTCGAGCACGTTCTGGCGTTGCTGGATGCCGAGATCGATCTGCTGCAAGTCGAAAAACGCATTCGTGGTCGCGTCAAAAAGCAAATGGAGCGCAGTCAGCGCGAGTACTACCTGAATGAGCAGATGAAGGCCATTCAGAAAGAACTCGGCGACAGCGACGAAGGCCACAACGAAATCGAAGACCTGAAAAAGCGTATCGACGCTGCCGGTCTGCCGAAAGATGCGTTGGCCAAAGCCACGGCCGAGCTGAACAAGCTCAAGCAAATGTCGCCGATGTCCGCTGAGGCCACCGTGGTGCGCTCGTACATCGACTGGCTGGTGCAAGTGCCGTGGAAGGCGCAGAGCAAAGTGCGCCTGGACCTGGCGCGCGCAGAAGACATTCTCGATGCCGATCACTACGGTCTCGAAGAGGTCAAGGAACGTATCCTCGAATACCTCGCCGTGCAAAAACGTGTGAAGAAAATTCGTGGCCCGGTGTTGTGCCTGGTCGGTCCTCCGGGCGTGGGTAAAACCTCGCTGGCAGAGTCGATTGCGCATGCCACCAACCGCAAATTTGTACGTATGGCCCTTGGTGGCGTGCGTGATGAAGCGGAAATTCGCGGTCACCGTCGGACTTACATCGGTTCGATGCCAGGAAGATTGATTCAAAAGATGACAAAGGTGGGGGTGCGCAACCCGCTGTTCCTGCTCGATGAAATCGACAAAATGGGCAGCGACATGCGTGGCGACCCAGCATCGGCGTTGCTGGAAGTGCTCGATCCGGAGCAGAACCACAACTTCAACGACCACTATCTGGAAGTCGATTACGACCTCTCGGATGTGATGTTCCTGTGCACCTCGAACTCGATGAACATCCCGCCGGCGCTGCTCGACCGGATGGAAGTCATCCGTCTGCCGGGCTACACCGAAGACGAGAAGATCAACATTGCCGTCAAATACCTCTCGCCAAAACAGATCGCCGCCAATGGTCTGAAGAAAGGCGAGCTGGAATTCGACGCAGAAGCGATCCGCGACATCATCCGTTACTACACCCGTGAAGCCGGTGTGCGTGGCCTCGAACGGCAGATCGCCAAGGTCTGCCGCAAAGCGGTGAAAGAGCACGCAATGGAGAAACGCTTCTCGGTGAAAGTGACAGCTGATCTGCTGGAACACTTCCTCGGTGTGCGCAAGTTCCGCTACGGTCTGGCCGAGCAACAGGATCAGATCGGTCAGGTGACCGGCCTTGCCTGGACGCAGGTTGGCGGCGAATTGCTGACCATCGAAGCCGCGGTTGTGCCGGGTAAAGGTCAATTGATCAAGACCGGTTCGCTGGGCGATGTAATGGTCGAATCGATCACTGCCGCGCTCACCGTGGTGCGCAGCCGTGCCAAGAGCCTGGGCATTCCTCTGGACTTCCACGAGAAGCGCGACACGCATATCCACATGCCGGAAGGGGCGACCCCGAAGGATGGCCCTAGCGCTGGTGTAGGCATGTGCACGGCACTGGTGTCGGCATTGACCGGGATCCCGGTGCGCGCCGACGTGGCCATGACGGGTGAAATTACGTTGCGTGGTCAGGTGCTGGCGATTGGTGGTTTGAAGGAAAAACTGCTGGCGGCTCACCGCGGCGGAATCAAGATCGTGATTATTCCGGAAGAGAACGTGCGTGATCTGAAGGAGATTCCTGACAATATCAAGCAGGATCTGCAGATTAAACCGGTTAAATGGATTGACGAGGTCCTGCAAATTGCGCTGCAATACGCGCCGGAGCCCTTGCCGGATGTGGCTCCTGAGATAGTTGCCAAGGACGAAAAACGTGAGTCTGACTCTAAGGAAAGAATTAGCACGCATTAATACGCTTTTGCCTGGGGGGCTTCCTTGACAGTTTTTTAGAGCCCTTGTTATAAAGCGGCTCTTAAGTGTCTGTAGGCCATTCAGCACTCGTTTTTGCTTTCACCAAAAAACTTAGAATCATCTCAAAATAGATATAAGGGGACTTAGAGTGAACAAGTCGGAACTGATTGATGCTATCGCTGCATCCGCTGATATCCCGAAAGCTGCTGCTGGCCGTGCGCTGGACGCTGTAATCGAATCCGTCACTGGCGCTCTGAAGGCTGGCGACTCCGTTGTTCTGGTTGGTTTCGGTACTTTCTCCGTGACGGACCGTCCGGCTCGTACCGGTCGTAACCCTCAGACCGGCAAGACTCTGGAAATCCCGGCTGCCAAGAAGCCAGGTTTCAAAGCCGGTAAAGCACTGAAAGAAGCTGTTAACTAAGTTTTCAGGTTTTTACCCATCCGGGTCGGGGTCATGCCTGACTTGGCAGCGGAGCGGTAGAGCAGGTAGCTGAAACAGTTGCCTGTAACGCCGGGATCGAGGGTTCGAGCCCTGTCCGCTCCGCCAGTTACGAGAAGGCGCATCCTCGGATGCGCCTTTCTTCTATCCGGATTCTACCCACGCTCCACGGTTGCCTAATTTTGAAGTTCAACCGTTTCTGGGGGACGCATGCTGCAGAATATCAGGGACAATTCACAAGGCTGGATTGCCAAGACCATTATCGGGGTCATCGTTGCACTGATGGCTCTGACCGGTTTCGACGCCATTTTCCAGGCCACGACTCACAAGAATGAGGCGGCCAAGGTCAATGGTGATGAAATCAGCCAGAACGAGCTGAGCCAGGCCGTTGACATGCAACGCCGTCAGTTGATGCAACAGCTGGGCAAGGACTTCGATGCTTCCTTGCTCGACGAAAAAATGCTCCGCGAATCGGCCCTCAAGGGTCTGATCGATCGCAAGCTGTTGCTGCAAGGCGCCGAACAAGCGAAATTCGCTTTCTCCGAAGGCGCACTGGACCAAGTGATCCTGCAGACACCTGAGTTTCAGGTGGACGGCAAGTTCAGCTCCGAGCGTTTCGACCAGGTAATCCGTCAACTGGGTTACAGCCGTATGCAGTTCCGCCAGATGCTGGCTCAGGAAATGCTGATCGGCCAATTGCGTGCCGGTGTGGCGGGCAGCGGTTTCGTCACCGACGCTGAAGTGCTGGCATTCGCCCGTCTGGAAAAACAGACCCGCGATTTCGCCACCCTGAACGTCAAGGCTGACCCAGCGGCGGTCAAGTTGACCGACGACGAAGTCAAGGCTTACTACGACGAGCACGCCAAGGAGTTCATGACTCCGGATCAAGTGATCATCGATTACGTAGAACTGAAGAAGTCTTCGTTCTTTGATCAGGTTGCCGTCAAGGACGAAGACCTGCAGGCGGCGTATCAGAAAGAGATCGCTAACCTGTCGGAACAGCGTCGTGCCGCGCACATTCTGATCGAAGTGAACGACAAGACCACCGAAGCTCAGGCCAAGGCGAAGATCGAAGACGTCCAGGCGCGTCTGGCCAAGGGCGAGAAGTTCGAAGCGCTGGCCAAAGAGTTCTCCCAGGACCCGGGTTCGGCCAATAATGGCGGTGACCTCGGTTACGCAGGTCCTGGTGTTTACGACCCGGCGTTCGAAAAAGCCTTGTACTCCTTGTCGAAAGACCAGGTGTCTGATCCGATTCGTACCGACTTCGGTTATCACCTGATCAAGCTGTTGGGCGTGGAAGCGCCTGAAGTGCCGACCCTGGCCAGCCTGAAAGACAAGCTGACTCGCGAGCTGAAAGCCGCACAGGTCGAGCAGCGTTTCGTCGAGGCGACCAAGCAACTGGAAGACTCGGCGTTCGAAGCGTCTGACCTGGCTCAGCCAGCGGCGGATCTGAAGCTGACCGTGCACACCTCCAAGCCGTTCGGCCGTGAGGGTGGCGAAGGTGTTGCGGCCAACCGTGCCGTGGTGACCGCTGCGTTCAGCACTGAAGTGATCGACGAAGGTGCCAACAGCACCGCCATCGAGCTGGATCCGGAAACCGTGATCGTGCTGCGTTCCAAAGAGCACCTGAAGCCTGCGCAACTGCCGCTGGAAAGCGTGAATGCGGCCATCCGCACTCAGTTGACCAAAGAGCACGCGAGTGCGGCTGCCAAGACCAAGGCCGAGAAGCTGATTGCTGATCTGCGTGATGGCAAGGCGCCGTTGGACAAAGCGGTTGAGGGTCAGAACTGGAAAGCCACTGAAGCGGCCACCCGTGGTCAGGAAGGTGTTGATCCGGCGGTGCTGCAAGCGTTGTTCCGTATGCCGAAGCCGGCTGCGAAGGATAAGCCGACGTTCACCAGCGTGACCTTGCCGGATGGCAGTCTGATGATCGTGCGTCTGAACGGCGTTAACGAAGCGGCTGCGCCGACGGATGAAGAGAAGGTTCAGTACCGTCGTTTCCTTGCTTCGCGTGAGGGGCAGCAGGACTTTGCGGCGTATCGCAAGCAGTTGGAAGCTCAGGCGGACATCAAGCGGTTTTGATGGTTGACTGAGATTTGATGTGATGTGGAAGCCCCGGCCTGAATAGGTCGGGGCTTTTTTTTGGGCGTTGGGTCGTGGCGGCCTTTGGGCCGACCATGTTCTTGGGGTTTTGGGTGAATATCCGTTGCTTCGGGTGCTGCCGCTGGCGGTTTCGCCCTTACGGCGAGGCACTTTTTCCAGACGCCGAAAAAGTACCCAAAAAGGCTTGTCCCAACGTTCGGCCCGCTCGCTAAAGCTCGGGGTTCCTTCGCTCCGGGATTCATCCGGGGGGCATCGCCTACGGTTTGCTTCGCTGCACCTCCTTTCGATGTGTTTGGCTTCGCCAAACGGTCGCTGCGCTCCCACCCCCGGATAAACCCCTCCACTCAGCCTGCCGACGGGACCGGTGGATCAAGATCAAAAGCTGCAGCCGAGCTAACGCTCATCCTGTTGAGTGGGGCGGCTTTGCCGCGTGGGCCGCGCACAAATTCAAGCTGTAGGAGTGAGCCTGCTCGCGATGGCGGCCTGACAGCCGACCAATCTTCTGTCAGATGTACTCCGTTCCATTGTAGGAGTGAGCCTGCTCGCGATGGCGGCCTGCCAGCCGGCCAATCTTCTGTCAGATGTACTCCGTTCCATTGTAGGAGTGAGCCTGCTCGCGAAAGCGGCCTGACAGCCAACCAATTTTCTATCTGATGTACTCAATCCAATTGTGGGAGCGAGCCTGCTCGCGAAAGCGGCCTCCCAGCCGACCAATCTTCTGTCAGACATACTCAATCCAACTGTAGGAGTGAGCCAGCTCGCGATGGCGGCCTGTCAATGGATCAGTTTCCAGCCGTCTGGCCTCAACCCAACAGCGCACTCGGTTTCATCCAGCTCTTGGAAAACCATGGTCCCGGGCGTTGACCGCTACTGACAGGGTCAATACCAGCAATCCTGCAACAATCCACGGGAATGCCCCCACCCCAAGGTTCCCCAGCAACAAACCACCCACCAAACCACCGCCAGCAATCCCGACATTCCACAGCGTAACCAACATCGATTGCGCGGTATCGGCAGCCTCTTTCGCGGTTTTGGCTGATGCGGTTTGCAGCAGCGATGGCATGGCGCCGAACGCCAGTCCCCAGACAGTGGTAGCGATGTAAATGACAATCGGCGAATCGCGCCACAGGCCCAGCACGACCGCTGACAGCATGAACAGCCCGGCACTGATCAACACCAGTTCGCGCAGCCAGCGGTCAATCAGGCTGCCGACGATCCAGAGGCTCAGTACCGAAGCAAGTCCGAATGCCAGCAGCACGCGGTCGACATTGGCGTCCAGCCCGGACGGTTGTAGGAACGGCGCGATGTAGGTGTACAACAAGTTGTGCGCGATGACGTAGGTGAGGGTGACCAGCAACACGGATCGCACGCCCGGCAAGGTAAATACCTGACGTATCGGCATGCGGTTTCCCGCGCGTTCACCGGCGAAGTCCGGGACTTGCCAGTGCACCCAGATCACCAGCGCAACGGTCAGTCCGGTCATGATGGCGAAGCTCAGGCGCCAGCCGACCAGGGTGCCGAGCAGGGTGCCTGCGGGGATTCCCAGCGACAGCGCCAGTGGCGCGCCGAGCATCGCTACCGTTATGGCGCGGCCTTGCAGGTGCGGGGCAACCATGCGGCTCGCGTAACCCGCCAGCAGCGCCCACAGCAGCCCGGCAAATACGCCGGCAATAAACCGTGCAATCAGCGTCAGCCAGTACCACTCCGACAGGGCAGTGAGGCTGTTGGCGATGGCAAAGCCTGCGATGGCGGACAGCAGCAACGGTTTTCTTCGCCAGCCACGGGTGGCGATCGTCAGCGGGATTGCTGCCAGGATCGAACCGAGCGCATACAGCGTGACCAATTGCCCGATCAGCGCCTGGGAAACATTCAGGCCACTGCTCATCTGCGGCAACAGGCCAGCGGGCAGGGCTTCGGTCATGACCGTAATGAATCCGGCGGTGGCCAGTGCCAGAAGCGCGGCGAGGGGTAATCGCTCGCGGCGTTCGACAGGTTGTTCAAGTACGGGGCAATCGAGTTGTGCGTCGTTCATAAGCCGGCATCCGTGTGCAGAGTTGACGAGGAGCACAGGGTAGGGCGCTGTACATCGGTGAAAAACGGGTTAAGGTTCCGAACATATCGGACACGGATGTCAGCAATGGGAGGGTGGTATGGATAGCCTGGGCAGTATTTCGGTGTTTGTGCAGGTGGCCGAGACGCGCAGTTTCACCGAAGCGGGACGGCTGCAAGGGGTGTCATCGTCGGCGGTGGGCAAAAGTATTGCGCGGCTGGAAGCGCGACTGGGCGTGCGGCTGTTTCAACGCACCACGCGCAGCGTCACGCTGACCAGTGAAGGGGCGCTGTTTCTTGAGCGCTGTCGCAAGATTCTTGCGGAAGTCGAGGCAGCGGAATTCGAGTTGTGTGACGCCACTGCCAAACCTCATGGCAAGTTGCGCATCAGCCTGCCGCAGGTGCATGGCCTGGTGATGCCGGTGATGAACGAGTTCATGGCGCTGTATCCGCTGATTGAGCTGGACCTGGATTTGACCGATCGCATGGTCGATGTGGTTGAGGAAGGTTTCGACGCCGTGATCCGCACCGGCAAACCGCGGGATTCTCGATTGATGGCGCGACCGTTGGGCGAATTTCACATGGTGCTGGTGGCCAGCCCGGCTTACCTGGCGCAGCGCGGTGTGCCGCAAACCCCCGGCGATCTGGCAGCGCACGCGTGCCTTCGGCATACCTTTCATGCCACCGGCAAACTGGAAACCTGGCCGCTGATCCGCGTGGAGGGCGCCGCAGAGCCGACGTTGCCGACGCGGCTGGTCAGTACGTCCATTGAAGCCGTGAGCCACGCGGCGCTGGCGGGTATGGGCATTGCCTGTCTGCCGGATTTCATGACCCGCGAGGCCGAGGCGCAAGGCCGCTTGCGTCGCGTGCTTGATATACATCTTGAACACACCGGGCAGTTCTGGGTCCTATGGCCAACAAGTCGCCACGCCACAGCGAAATTGCGCGTGTTCATCGATCATCTGGCGTTGCGACTTTTTCCCGCAACTGACGGTCGATAGCGTTGTAACTGCTTTAAGACACTAATCCATGCGCCGCAGGGTCGTGATCTGTTGCACAATACGCCCCGGACTGTTTTCTCTCAGGATGTTCAATGTTGATTTCCACTCCCATGCGTGTTGTCGGGTTGGCGCTGTTGTTGACCGCTGTTGCCGGCTGCTCGAAAGACAAGCCGATGTATGAGCATGAGAACTTCGATGATTCCGGTACGTTTTCGCGCAATTATCCCGTGACCGACTCGGTCAGTTGCGAAGCGGCCCGTCGTGCGTTGCTCAGTCAGGGCTACATCATCACCAGCAGCGATCCGAAACTGGTCAGCGGTCACAAAAGTTTCCAGCAAACCGGCGACACCCATATGGAGATCAGCTTCAATGTGGTCTGCGCCGACGATGGCAGTGTCGGGCACCATGCGACGATGTTCGCCAACGCCTTGCAGGACCGCTACGCACTGAAGAAAACCAACAACTCGGCCAGCCTCGGTGTGGGTGTGTTGGGTTCGGTGTCGATGCCGATTGGTTCGTCTGACGATTCGATGGTCAAGGTCGCCAGCGAGACGGTGACGGCACAAAAGTTCTACGAGCGTTTCTTTACCCTGGTCGAGCAGTTCCTGCCGGCGGATGCGAAGAAGGCTGCGCATATCGAAGAGAAGCCCAAGGCTGACCTGGGTGTGCCTGAGGCGAAGGCGGCTCCGGCAGCGCTGGCGCCAACGCCAACTCCGGCGGCTGAGCCTGCTGCGACGCCAGCGCCGGCACCTGCCGAGACCGCGCCAGTGACTGCGGAACCGGTTGCGCCACCGGCAGAGGCAGCGCCGATCACTCCGACGCCGAGCGCAGAACCTGCACCAGCGCCGACGACTGAAACCATCACGCCACCGGCCAACCCGGACATCCCGCCGCCCTCCGAGCCGATTCCGGCGATGCCTGCCTCCGGCCAATAAATTAGCCTCACCGCACCCTCTGTGGGAGCGAGCTTGCTCGCGAAGGCGTCGGTACATTCAGCACTATGTGACTGAAAGTCCGCTTTCGCGAGCAAGCTCGCTCCCACAGTGGTTTCTGATGCACTTAAAATCTCGTTACATTCCCCTGACAAAATTCCCGCGATAAATTCCTGACCACCTGCTACGTTTTATTCATGAAGGCCGGGTTTCACTTTTCCTTCACACGAGCACGTTAAGCTCGAGGCACTGGGCATTTGCTCAGGCCCATTCAAGAGAGCAGCAGGGGGATTACGCGATGGATGAATATCAAGAAGAGCTGCTCGAGTACCAGGCTTTTGAACTGGATCAACCCGAGCCCGCCGAGGACGCCACCGAGCTTTAACTTGCAGCTTGAAGCTTGTAGCTCTCGGCTGCTGTTATGCCGTTTTGCGGTGGCTGCGGCGGAATTCGCCGGGCGTCTGACCGCTCCAGCGTTTGAAGGCTCGCTGGAACGCTTCGGCTGAAGCAAAACCCAGCAGGTAGGCGATTTCGCCGAAGGCCAGTTCGGTGTCGCGGATGTAGGTCATCGCCAGATCCCGGCGTGTGTCGTTGAGGATCGCGCGAAACTGCGTGCCTTCCTCGGCCAGTTTGCGCCGCAACGTCCAGGTCGGCAGTTTCAGGCGTGCCGCCACTTCTTCCAGGTCGGGTTCCCGGCCACCATTGAGCAACGGCCCCAACAGTTGAGTGATGCGTTCGCGCAGGCTGCGGGTTCGGGTCAACTGCTCCAGTTCCCGCTCACACAGTTGCAGCAGATGCCGCCAGGTACTCGGGCAATGCTCGGGATTACGCAGTGCGAGGCTGTTGAGGTTCAGGCGCAGTTGATTGCGCTCGGCGCCGAACTGGATCGGGCAATCACCCAGTGCACTGTAAGCCTCACGGTAATCCGGCGCTTCGAACTCGATGTCGATGCGTTCCGCGTGCAGCGGCTCGCGGCTGACACTGGAGAGCTGATGCAACCATCCGGCGATAATCGAATCCACGACAAAACGGTTATAGGCGTTGTACGGGCTGATCGAATAGAAACGCAGCCAGGCGCCATGGGCGTCTTCGTGAAAACTGGACTGGCCACGGTAGTTGGAACCGTACAACGCCTCGAAACGGATCAGGCAGCGCGCGGCTTCACGCACGGTCGGCGCTTGTGCGGCGGTGACGCCGGCCAGCCCGGCCTGGCTGAGGCGACTGAGCTGGCCCATGCGCAGACCCAGCGCCGAGTTGCCGGTCAACTGAATCGCCGCGTGGCCCAGGCGCATATAGCGCGGAATCGACAAGCGTGCCCCAGCCTCGGCCAGTCGTGCGGCGTCCAAGCCATATTGCTCCAGCAGCGGCTGCGGATCGACCGCATGACTGCGCACGGCATCGGCGAGGCTGTGCACAAAACCCACCGACAGGTCCCCGAGGCGCATCGGCAGCGGCTTCATGGCTTACAACCAGATGTTCAGCAAACGCGCGCCGCGAGCTTCGCCATCGGCGAACTGCTGACCGTTGCTGCTGAGGAAACTCTGACCTGAACTGGCCTTGTCCCAGAACTGCCCGCGCAGGAACACGCTGATGCCGGCAATCGCCCGACTGCTCGGTGGCTGTGCAGTCAGCGTCAGCCGATGCCAGGCCTGTCCTTCGGTGACTTCACCGGGTTTCAGGCTGACCGATCCCGGTGTACTCGAACCCTTGTAGCCACGCCACGGCTGATTCCATGCACCCTGGCCGAACACCTGCGCCGGCACCGCGACCAATTGCGCACTTTGCTCATCGAGTTTGCGGTAGTTGTCCGGGTACCAGCTATCGCTGCCAATCAGCACGCCGAGGCGGCCGGCCGGGGTGTCGACTACGTTGAGCGAGTGTTTGTCGGCGCCCTCGATCACTTCGCGTTGATCGAAGACCGGGTGCATCTGCCGCTGCGGTTGACCGAGCGGCACGCCGTCACGGCCGAACACCACGCTGCTGTTGAACAGGGCGCCGCTGCCGGGTTTGAGCTGGCCGTCGCGGATGCTTGGCTCCGGCAGCACGATCGAACCGGCGACCAGCGTCACATGAAACTCTTTGGCCAGACCACCGAACAGCGCCTGGTAATCCTTGGCCATGGCCTTGGATTTCATGCGCAGGTACGCGTCATTGAGGCGGTCGCTGCCGTTGGCGCTGAGCCAGGCGCGGGCGAACAACAAGGGGTTGCTCGCCGCCAGCCAGTTCATCGCCTCGGCGAGGGACGGCGCTTGGTACAACTCGTCTTTTTCGCCGCTGAGCAGCAGCCAGGTGCCGACGTTCTCCGGCAACACCACGACGGTTTTATCGTTCAGCAGGCCTTGATCCTGAGCTTGCTGCAAATAGGCAGCGAGTTTGCGGTGCAAGCGCTCGGGGTTTTGATAGTCAGTGGGAAACAGCTCGGGCTGGATGCCCAGCAGATTGCCGCGGTCGGCAGGGGTGCCCTGATCGACCGCCACTTTGATACGTAAGTCCGACAGGTAATGCCCCGCCGGCCGGTCCGCCGCCCACATGGCGTAGGTGGTCAGGGCGGCGACGAGGGCCATGGAGAAGAACAGATACAAAAGTTTGCGCATGAAAACCAACAACTACCGGGTACAGGGTATGGCGACTAGGGTAGGGCGCATGGCTCTGGTTGCCAAGGGGCGCTGCGCATTTGGATCAATAAGTTGTCAGTTACGGTCATTGAGTGACAGCGATGCGACTCTTAGTCTGTTGAACATGACTGACGGGGGCCGCAGAGCGCCCGCAACTTTTCCGTGATTGCTCGTTGTGGAGTTACCGATGACCGCCGCTCATTACCCGCACCTGTTGGCCCCGCTGGACCTGGGATTCACCACGCTGCGCAACCGCACCCTGATGGGCTCGATGCACACCGGCCTTGAAGAAAAACCGGGCGGTTTCGAGCGCATGGCGGCGTACTTCGCCGAACGTGCCCGTGGTGGTGTCGGCCTGATGGTCACCGGCGGCATTGGCCCGAACGACGAGGGCGGCGTTTATTCTGGTGCGGCCAAGCTGACCACCGAAGAAGAAGCGCTCAAGCACCGCATCGTTACCCGCGCAGTGCACGAGGCGGGCGGCAAGATCTGCATGCAGATCCTTCACGCCGGGCGTTATGCCTACAGCCCGAAGCAGGTAGCGCCGAGCGCGATTCAGGCACCGATCAACCCGTTCAAGCCCAAAGAGCTGGACGAGGAAGGCATCGAGAAACAAATCAGCGATTTCGTCACCTGTTCGGTGCTGGCACAGACCGCCGAGTACGACGGCGTCGAGATCATGGGCTCGGAAGGTTATTTCATTAACCAGTTCCTCGCCGCGCACACCAACCACCGCACTGACCGTTGGGGTGGCAGCTACGAAAATCGTATGCGCCTGCCGGTGGAAATCGTTCGCCGTGTCCGCGAAGCGGTGGGCCCGAACTTCATCATCATTTTCCGTCTGTCGATGCTCGACCTGGTCGAGGGCGGCAGCACCTGGGACGAGATCGTCACCCTGGCCAAAGCCATCGAGCAGGCCGGCGCGACCATCATCAACACCGGTATCGGCTGGCACGAAGCGCGGATTCCAACCATCGCCACCAAAGTGCCGCGTGCCGCGTTCAGCAAGGTCACGGCCAAGTTGCGTGGTTCGGTGAAGATTCCGTTGATCACCACCAACCGCATCAACACCCCGGAAATCGCCGAGCAGATTCTTGCCGAGGGCGATGCCGACATGGTCTCGATGGCGCGGCCGTTCCTCGCCGACCCGGACTTCGTCAACAAGGCTGCCGAAGGTCGCGCCGACGAAATCAACACCTGCATCGGTTGTAACCAGGCCTGCCTCGATCACACCTTCGGCGGCAAACTGACCAGTTGCCTGGTCAACCCGCGCGCCTGCCACGAAACCGAACTGAATTATCTGCCGGTGCAGCAGATCAAGAAAATCGCCGTGGTCGGCGCCGGTCCTGCCGGTTTGTCCGCTGCGACCGTGGCCGCCGAGCGTGGCCATCAGGTGACGTTGTTCGATTCGGCCAGCGAAATCGGCGGCCAGTTCAACATCGCCAAACGCGTGCCGGGCAAGGAAGAGTTCTTCGAAACCCTGCGTTACTTCAAGCGCAAGCTGCAGACCACTCACGTTGAGGTGTGCCTGAACACCCGCGTCGACGTGACGAAACTGGTTGAAGGCGGATACGACGAAATCATCCTCGCCACCGGTATTGCGCCGCGTGTGCCAGCGATTCCGGGTGTCGACAATGCCAAGGTGCTGAGCTATCTGGACGTGATCCTCGAGCGCAAACCGGTGGGCAAACGCGTGGCCGTGATTGGCGCCGGTGGGATCGGTTTTGACGTCTCGGAATTCCTCGTCCACGAAGGCGTAGCCACCAGTCAGGATCGCGCCGCGTTCTGGAAGGAGTGGGGCATCGATACGCAACTGGAGGCCCGTGGTGGTGTGGCCGGGATCAAGGCCGCCCCGCACGCGCCGGCCCGCGAAGTGTTCCTGTTGCAGCGCAAGAAAACCAAGGTGGGCGATGGTCTGGGCAAAACCACTGGCTGGATTCACCGTACCGGTCTGAAGAACAAGCAGGTGCAGATGCTCAACAGCGTCGAGTACCTGAGCATCGACGACGAAGGCCTGCACATTCGCATTGGCGAAACCGGCGAGCCGCAATTGCTGGCGGTGGACAACATCGTGATTTGCGCAGGGCAGGATCCGCTGCGTGAACTGCACGATGGTTTGGTTGAAGCGGGGCAGAATGTGCACCTGATCGGTGGTGCCGATGTCGCGGCCGAGCTGGATGCCAAGCGCGCCATCAACCAAGGTTCGCGCCTCGCTGCTGAACTTTAAGCTCCACCGCTGAACCTGTGGGAGCGAGCTTGCTCGCGAAGGCATCGTGTCAGTCGACATATATATTGACTGACACTCCGCTTTCGCGAGCAAGCTCGCTCCCACAGGATTTGTGCACATCGTGAACCTTGTGAGCCTGCTCGCGATGGCTGCTGATGAGCGACTAGAATGCCGGCTCTGTCCAGATCGAATCGCCGCCCATGCTTTTGCCTCCCTCCGATTGGCTACCCCAAGCCCCACTCGAACACCTTCACCTCGACTGGCTGACATCCGCCGGCATTGAAGTCGCCATCCTGCGCCTCGACCAGATCGACCCGCTGATCAGCGGCAACAAATGGTTCAAACTCGTCGAACACCTCAAAGCCGCTGACAGCGCGGGTGCCGAAGGCATCATCAGCCTCGGCGGGGCGCATTCCAATCATCTGCATGCGTTGGCGGCGGCAGGCAAACGGCTGGGCTTCAAAACCGTGGGACTGTTGCGCGGGCATGCGCAGGAAACGCCGACGGTGCAGGATCTGCAAGCATTCGGCATGCAACTGCATTGGTTGGGTTACGGCGGCTATCGCGCACGCAATGAGCCGGGATTCTGGGCGCCTTGGCACGCGCAGTATCCGCAGTTGTATGCCGTGCCCGAGGGCGGTGGCGGCTTAACGGGGGCGCTCGGTTGTGCCGCCATCCAACAGCAGGCGCAAGCGCAATTGCATACGCTGGGCTGGAGCGATTACCACGGCTGGTGGCTGGCCTGCGGCACGGGGACGACGCTGGCAGGGTTGGTGCTGGCCGAGGCGGGGGCGCATCGGGTTTATGGTGCGCTGGCGGTGCCGGAGGATCACGGCGTGGCGCCACAGGTCGAGTCGATTATGCAGTCAGCCGGACTGGCCACTGCTGACTATGAGTTGATCGACGCCAGCCGTGGCGGCTTTGCCAAGGTCGATCCGGTGTTGCTTGCGTTCATCGAACAAACCGAGCAAGCCAGCGGCGTTCCTTTGGAGCCGCTGTACACCGGCAAGGCGTTGCTGGCGCTCAAACAGCAGGTCGAGGCGGGCAGGTTCTCAGCCGGCACGCGGCTGATCTTCATTCACAGCGGAGGCTTGCAGGGGCGGCGCGGTTTTATCGCCAGCCCCTGACGGTCAACCGCGCTTGGGCATCATCCGCAGCAGCGTGTTATCGCGCACCACATAGTGGTGATAGATCCCCGCCAGCGCGTGCAGGCCGATCAGCCAGTAGCCGATCGTGGCAATCAGCACATGCCAGTGCTCGACCTGCTTGGCGAAATCCTTGTTCTCCGCGACCAGCAGCGGCAGATCAAAACCATAGAACATCACTTGATGCCCTTCGGCGCTGGTAATCAGCCAGCCTAGAATCGGCATGCTGATCATGAACAGGTACAGCGCCCAGTGCATCAGCCGCGCCAGTACGGTTTGCCATTGTGGCGACGCGGGAAAGATTTTCGGCGCCGGGCCAATGCTGCGGGCGAGCAGGCGAAACCACACCAGCACGAACACGGTCAGGCCGAGCATGTAATGCACTTCGCGGATCAGCGTGCGCCCGCCACTGCCTTTGGGAAATAGCCCGCGCAACTCCATGCTGGCGTACACCAGCACCAACAGGACCAGCATCAGCCAGTGCAACAGGACCGACACGGTGCTGTAACGGGATTCGGAACTTGTCCACGGCATACGGTGTTTCCTCACAGATCAGGGTCAAAACGGCCGTTCTTGTGCGACGGCATGCTTTAACTGTAATCCGCTTTGGCGGATTTGCCTGAGGCTGATCGGACTTTCAATGCTCTGAATCAGGGCTTTGCCAATAAAAAACGCCAGCGTCGTGCAGACACTGGCGTTTTTGTTGGCAGCAAGCGGCAGGGATCAGCTCGATTGCGGCATCTCACCGTTGGCCAGGCGCTTGTTGATGTCGGCAATCACTTCCGGCAGATCAGTGATGGTGTCGATCATATAGTGCGGGCGCGAGCCTTCGAACAGCGCGTGAATGCGCTTGCGTTCGCTTGCCAGCTCATCGCTGCCCAACGCGCGGAAACCGGCGTAGTCCAGACCCAGCGCATTGCCCGAGCAGATCAGCGCGACCGTCCACATCCCGGCGCGGCGGCCTTCGAGAATGCCCGGCACGGTGTCGTCGATCTTCACGCTCGCTGCGACATCGTCGATGCCCAGCGCGATCACGTTGGCCAGCGCCTGAGCCGGGCATGGGCGGCCATTCGGCACTTCATCGGTGGCAACCACGTGATCGGCGACGTAGCCGTTGGTAGCGGCCAGTTCGACGACTTTATCCATCACTTGCTTCGGATAACCGGAGCAGGAGCCGATCTTGATGCCCTGCTGACGCAGGTTGGCGATGGTTTCCAGGGCGCCGGGAATCAGTGCCGAGTGTTCGGCGATCTTTTCGATCTGCAACGGCATGAAGCGGTTGTAGATGGCGGTGACGTCGTCATCGGTCGGCGTGCGGCCGAACGCCTTGCGATAACGCTCGGCCACTTGCGGCTGGTCGCAGAGGGTGCGGATGTGGTCCCACTTGCCCATGCCCATCGGGCCGCGCGCTTCCTCGATGGAAACTTGCACATCGAACTCGGCGAAGGCTTCGACGAAAATCTGCGTTGGCGCAAACGATCCGAAATCGACCACGGTGCCGGCCCAGTCGAGGATCGCGGCTTGCAGCTTGTTTGGATTGATGTAGTTCATGGCAATCAAATTCCTGAGTTGAAATGCAATTCAAACTGTAGGAGTGAGCCTGCTCGCGATAGCGGTTGATCATTCAACATCTTCGTCGACTGGCACGGCCTCATCGCGAGCAGGCTCACTCCTACAGGGGATTTGTGTTTGGGCTTAGATTTCGAGGACTTCCATCTCGCGCAGCACCTCGCCGACCGCCGCCACGGCCTGGCGCATTTCGTCCGGGCTGACGTGGCCGATGCAGCCGACACGGAAGGTCTCGACCTGAGTCAATTTGCCCGGATAGAGGATGTAACCCTTGGCCTTGACCCGTTCGTAGAAATCCTTGAACTGGTAGCGCGGATCTTGCGGCGCATGGAACGTGGCGATGATCGGCGCCTGAATCGCCGCTGGCAGGAAACTGCGCAAACCGAGTTTGCCCATCTCTTCCATCAACGCCTGACAGTTGGCGGCGTAGCGCGCATGCCGTGCCGGCAGGCCACCTTCTTCGTTGTATTGCAGCAGCGCTTCGTGCAGCGCCGCGACCACGTGGGTCGGCGGGGTGAAGCGCCATTGCCCTGTTTTGATCATGTAGGCGTGCTGGTCGTACAAGTCCATCGCCAGCGAGTGCGAATTGCCAGCGGCGGCGACCAGTGACGCTTTGCGAGCAAACACGAAGCCCATCCCCGGCACGCCTTCCAGGCATTTGCCGGACGCGGCGATCAGTGCGTCGAACGGCACTTGCTGCGCATCCACTGGCAAGGCGCCGAAGGAACTCATGGCGTCGATGATCAGACGTTTGCCGTGCTGTTCGACGACTTGGGCGATTTCCGCCAACGGATTGAGAATCCCGGTGCTGGTCTCGCAATGGATCAGCGCAACGTGAGTGATATCGCTGTCGGCGCGCAGCAGACGATCGACGTCGGCGGCTGTAGTCGGTTCATCTTCAGCCGTTTCAAAAGTGCTGAACGAGCGGCCAAGCACTTCGCAGATTTTCGCCAGGCGTTTGCCGTAGGCACCGTTGATCAGCACCAGCACTTTGCCGTCACGCGGCACCAGCGTGCCGATGGCCGCCTCGACGGCGAAGGTGCCGCTGCCCTGTAAAGGCACGCAGTGGTGCGTGGCGGCACCGTTGAGGATCGCCAGCAATTGTTCGCAGAGGCTGGCGGTCAGTTGATTGAAGCGGTCATCCCATGACCCCCAGTCGACCATCATCGCCTGGCGGGTGCGGGCCGAAGTGGTCAACGGGCCGGGAGTGAGCAGGATGGGTTCGGCGATACTCATTCGTGTGTCCTCGGATTGCGCTGTGGGATGAAGCTACGGGGCATACGTTGCAATTCGCCGTTGCATCAATCAAATTGTTTGTTGTTATGCCAGCCATCAGTGAGAGTTATTCATGAACCTGTTCCAGTTGCGTGCGTTCGACGCTGTGGCCCGCGAAGGCAGCTTCACCCGCGCCGCCGCGCGGTTGTTCATCAGTCAGCCGGCGGTTACCGGGCACATCAAGGCGCTGGAGGAGCACTACCAGATCACCCTGTTGCGGCGCACCGCGCGACGGGTGGAACTGACCGAGGAGGGCACCAAACTCGCGGCGATCACCCGCGCGATGTTTGGTCTGGCGGAAGAGGCGCAGACGATGCTCGAGGCCAACCGGCAGTTGTTGACCGGACGGCTGGAAGTGGCGGCGGATGGGCCGCACATGGTCATGCCGATGCTGGCCAGCCTGCGTGCGCGCTATCCGGGGATCACCGTCAATCTGCGCCTGGGCAATGCTCAGGAAACCCTCGCGGCGTTGCTGTCGGAACACGCCGATGTGGCGGTGTTGACCGAAGTGGAGCCGCGCAAGGGCCTGCATCTGCAAGCGTTGAGTGAATCGCGGATCTGCGCGTTGGTGCCGGCAGGGCACCCTTGGGCGGTGCGTGCCGGGGAAGTGAAACTCAAGGAACTGGATCAGGTGATCATGGTGCTGCGCGAGCCGAGTTCGATCACCCGGCGTACCTTTGATGATGCCTGTGCGCAGGCATCGATCCATCCGCGCGTGCTGCTGGAACTGGACAGCCGTGAGGCGGTGACCGAGGCCGTCGCGGCCGAGTTGGGGGTTGGCGTGGTGTCATCGGTTGAGGTCAGCCATGACCCGCGCGTGGTGGCGATTCCGATTGTCGGCGAGGGGCTGGTGAATCGGCACATGATCGGTTGCATGGAACGGCGGCGGGAGTTGCGCCTGATTCAGGCGTTCTTTGGCCTGGCACCTGCCGCCCCGTGATCGTTCCCACGCTCTGCGTGGGAATGCAGCCCGGGACGCTCTGCGTCCCATCCAAAGCCGAACGCGGAGCGTCCGTTGAGGCGTTCCCACGCAGAGCGTGGGAACGATCAGGAACCGGGGAGGCTGGCGCGAACCATATCAAGAAAGGTCGCCACCACCCGCCGTGAGCTCTGCTCACGCAAACACACCAGCGTCTCCGTCAGCCGTCGTGTGCAGTCGATAATCGGCAACGCACACACCCGCGCGTCCGCACCAAACTCCGCCGCCGACACCACGCCGACACCAATCCCGACCACCACCGCCTCCCGTGCCGCTTCCCGGCCTTCCACCTGAATCGCCGGGCGAATGCGAAAACCGGCCCGGGCCATTTCCTCTTCCAGCGTCTGCCTTGTCACCGATCCGTGTTCGCGCAGCACCAGCGGCGTGTCATCCAGGTCTTCCAGGCAAATCGATTCACGCTCGGCCCACGGGTGATTGCGTGACACGAACGCCACCATCGGATCGTTACGCAATGGAACGCACAGCAAGCGTTCATCCGTGACGTCACGCCCCAGTAACGCCAGATCGGCCTGATAGTTGAACAGGCGAAACAGCGACTCATCGGTGTTGCCGGTCTCGATCTTCACACTGATCCCCGGATAGCGTTCGCAGAACCTCGCAATCTGCGGCAGCACGTGCACCGGCGCATCCACTGCCAGAATCAGACTGCCGGTCTGCAGCGCCTGGGATTCCTGCAGCAATTCCTGCGCTTCCGCTTCAATGACAAACAACCGTTGCGTGATCGCCAGTAGACGTTCACCGAGATCGGTCAGGCGCACGGAACGTTTATTGCGATGAAACAGCAAAACGCCGAATCGCTCCTCGAGTTTGCGCACTTGGTCGGATATCGCCGGTTGCGTGAGAAAAAGGCGCTCGGCGGCTTTGGTGAAGCTTCCATGCACGGCCACGGCGTGGAAGGCTTTGAGTTGGGCGTGAGACACCGACATGAAGTCACCTGATCGTTAAGTCAGTAACAAGCTGAGCTTATGTGTGAAATACGATAAATCGATTTTATTTATTAAACAGTAATTGCTTTGATCCGCTCACGCCATCGCTGACTGCTCGATCGAGTAGCGGCAGTGGCCATGAGCCTGTGCGTGCAACAGCAGGACTCATCTGACCGGTATCGCCAGAGGGATAGAGCGATATCGCAGTGCTCAACAATAAAAACACAGGCGTTTTGCTTAACGATTCTGCCGGCACACTCACACCCTGAGGTCAGAACCACCATGAATAAGCACATCGGCACCATTGCGCGTTGGCGCATGCAGATTTTCGCGATTACCTGGCTTGCGTACGCCGCGTTCTACTTCACCCGCAAAGCGTTTTCGGTGGCCAAACTGGGCATCGCCGAAGACCCGACCTTCATGCTCGACAAGATGGCCATGGCCAACCTCGATGCGATTTATCTGGCGGCTTACGCCATCGGTCAATTCACCTGGGGCATGCTCGCCGACCGCTTTGGTCCACGGGTCGTGGTGCTCGGCGGTTTGCTGATTTCCGCCGCAGCGGCGCTGGTGATGGGCAGTTACGCGACGTTGCCGATCTTCGCTACTTGTATGTTGATTCAGGGCCTGGCGCAGTCCACCGGATGGTCGGGATTGTGCAAAAACCTCGGCAGCTTTTTTCCTTCCCAACAACGCGGGCGGGTGCTCGGCTTATGGAGTTCCTGCTACGCGTTCGGTGGTCTGGTGGCGTCGCCGTTCGCCGGCTGGTGGGCGTACACCTTGATGGGGACCTGGCACGCGGCGTTCATTTCCAGCGCGGTAGTGGTTGCGGTGGTCGCGGTGTTGTTCTTTATCTTCCAGCGCAACAAACCCGAAGACGTCGGTTTGCCGGCAGTCGAGCCGGAGCCGGAACTGACCGCAGAAGAAACCGAAGCCAACAGCAAGCTCAGCGTCTGGGAACCCTTGAAGGAAATTCTGCGTAATCGCACGGTGCTGGTGCTGGGCCTGGCGTATTTCATGTTGAAACCGGCGCGTTACGCGATTCTGTTGTGGGGCCCGGTGATTGTCTTTGAACAAATGCCCAGTGTCGGCAAGGTCGGCGCGGCGATCATTCCCACTTCGTTTGAACTGGCCGGGTTGCTCGGGCCGATCCTGATCGGGCTGGCCTCGGACAAACTGTTCGGTGCCCGGCGCATGCCGGCCTGCGTGTTGAGCCTGCTGGCGCTGACCGTGACGCTGGCGCTGTTCATGGGCGCGCTGCACACCGGCAGTGTCTTGCTGGTGGTCGCGCTGTTGTTCGTCATGGGCCTGACCCTGTACGGCCCGGACTCGATGATCAGCGGTGCTGCCGCGATCGATTTCGGCAAAGCCAAGGCTGGCGCCACCGCTGCCGGTTTCGTCAACGGCTGCGGCTCGGTCGGCGCGGTACTTGGCGGTTTGCTGCCGGGTTACTTCGACTCGGTGACGGTGTTCATCGTCTTCGCCGGTTGTGCGTTGTTTTCGGCGCTGGTGCTGATTCCGCACTGGAACAGCCGTCCGGTCGGTGTGATGGAACCGCGTGCCGCGATCCCCAATTGCCCTCTGACAATCAAACCCCTGCGTTCCTGAAACCCTGTGCCTCGCGGCCTGCTGCGGCGCTCGCGGCAGGCTGGGGCGTGGCTATCTGACTTGGAGAAACCCCATGAGACCGTTTTGGCTGGAGCAGGCCTTGCAGGCCGACAACTCGCAAACCTGCCCGCCGTTGCAGGGCGAAGTACGCAGCGATGTGTGCATCGTTGGCGGTGGGTATACCGGGTTGTGGACGGCGATCATGCTCAAGCAACAGAACCCCGAACTCGACGTGTTGCTGATCGAAGCGGACATCTGCGGCGCCGGCGCGAGTGGGCGCAACGGCGGTTGTGCGCTGTCGTGGTCGGCAAAATACTTCACCCTTGAACGCTTGTTTGGCGTCGAGGAAGCGGTACGTCTGGTCAAGGAATCGGAACGCAGCATCCATGCGATCGGCGAGTTCTGTGAGCACTACGGCGTCGATGCCGACTACCGCCTCGACGGCACGCTGTACACCGCGACGAATCGCGCGCAAGTCGGTTCGACCGACGCGGTGATCGCCGCACTGGAGCGCAACGGCATCAACTCGTTCACCCAGCGCCCGGTCGCCGATGTGCAGCGCATGGCCGGTTCGAGCAAGCATCTGGAAGGCTGGTTCTCGCCGGCAGCGGCCAGTGTGCAACCGGGCAAACTGGTGCGTGGTTTGCGTCGGGTGGCGTTGCAACTGGGCGTGAAAATTCACGAAAACACGGCAATGACCGGGCTGGAAGAAGGGCGCCCGGCACGCCTGCAGACACCGAACGGCAGCATTGTTGCTGATCGCGTGGTGCTGGCGATGAATGCGTGGATGGCCCGTGCCTTCCCGCAGTTCGAACGCAGCGTGGCGATCGTTTCCAGCGACATGCTGATCACCGAACCGCGCCCGGACCTGTTGCCGGAGATCGGTTTGACCAGCGGGGTCACCGTGCTCGATTCGCGGATTTTCGTGCACTACTACCACAACACCCCGGACGGCCGGATCATGCTCGGCAAGGGCGGCAACACCTTCGCGTTTGGCGGGCGCATGCTGCCGGTGTTCGATCAGCCATCGCCGTATGCCGGCCTGCTGAAAAAAAGCCTCGCGGACTTTTTCCCGGCCTTCGCCGATGTCAAAGTCGATGCTACCTGGAACGGGCCGTCGGATCGCTCAGTCACCGGTCTGCCGTTTTTCGGCCAGATGAGCAGCGCGGGCAACGTGTTTTACGGTTTCGGCTATTCGGGCAGCGGTGTCGGCCCGTGTCATATGGGCGGGCAGATTCTCGCTTCGCTGGTGCAGGGGCTGGATAACCCGTGGACGCGCTCGCCGCTGGTCAACGGGCCGCTGGGCTATTTTCCGCCGGAGCCGATCCGCTACCTCGGCTCGCTGATGGTGCGCAACGCCATCCGCCGCAAGGAGCGCGCCGAGGATCATGGGCGGCGACCCCGGCATCTCGATGTGCGTCTGGCGAAATTCGCCGCAGCGGCGGGCAAGGCTGACAAAGGTTGAAACACTGCTCCTGCAGGTTGGCTCAGCGGGCGTTGCTGTTAAGCAGCCAGTCGAGCAACAAGCCGTTGTCGCGCGCAGGCGCTGGTTCGCGGGGCGTGGGCCTGCGTGAGTTGCTCAGGCACAGAATCGGCCGGTCCGGGTCACTGTCGAGGAAACTCACCCACACTTCGCTGCCGGCGCAGGGCAGTTCTTCGCGGGTGATCCGGCCGTTGGCCCGAGTCATGGCGATGGGCAGCCAGACCGCCTCGTCATCAAGTGTGTGCAGGTGTTCCGAGGGCCACAACCTGACGGCGACGCGACCCTGTTCATCGAGTTGCGCCGGTTGGCCGGCAGGCCCCAGCACCTGGGCCAGGTGATAGCCGGCAATGCTTGGACGCGGTTGTTTGAGCGCGGGACGAAAATCGCTGGCCCAGGGCTGGGCGGTGAAGTCGTTGTGATAGCGGTGCAGGGGCGGGTTCGGGTCAAGAATCGACGGGTGTTGTCCATGATGGCGTATCGCGGTGAGCCGCCATTGTTCGTTGAAGTGGTTGATTGGATGTTCCGACACTTGCAGCAAATGCCCACTGAGCAAACCGACGCGGTCACTGCGGCCATTGATCGTGCGATGCTGGCAGCGTTGTCGCTCCAGATGCCGACGGCTGCGTTGTTCGTGGTGACGTTGCTCAAGAGCATGTTTCGGCGGCACGGCATTTACCGTGATGTGGTTGGCGGCATCGCCGCTGATCGCCTGTTGCCCTCGATTACGCACGGTATGCAGCGTGGCGATGGGCGCGGCGTGGTGATGCTGATACAGCGAACTGACGCAGGGTGAGGGTGTTTGCTCGCAGGCCTTGAACGGCACCAGCACCGGTGCATGTGGCAGGCTCAGGCTGTCATCGGCAAACACGACAATGTGTCCGTCCGCCCGATGTTCGAAGTGATAGTGAATGCCTTCCTCCTCACAAAGCCTGTCCAGCAGCGCCAGATCGCTTTCTTCGTACTGGATGCAAAACGGCCGGACCGGGTATTGCCCGACGCTCATTTCAATTCGATAGCCCTCCACGGGCAGGGCATTTTCCGTGAGCAACTGCTGGAGGATCTGCGGCACGCTCAGTTGCACGAACACTCGGCGCTTGCAGGGCTGGGCCAACTTTTGCAGGTGCGGCACGACAGTCAGTCGATAGCCGATCCGGTGCGTGCCGCGATGCTCGCAACGGGCACTGTCGATCATCCCGTGGATCCCATGATGATCATCCAGGCGCAGAAACGCCGGTTGGTGCAGGAAGATACCCGGCGCCACGGCGGGGGCAATGCCGATCAGTTCGAGGTCGAAACGGAAGGGCCGGTTCAACGCTTCCTCGCCGTGAAAACGCACGACCGGCAGGCTCAGGCCGCTGTCGGTCAGGGTCAGGGTAAAGGGACTTTCCTTGTCATTGAGCATTCGAACAGGCTCTGTCAGGCAATACGGGCCTGAGAGGGTACGAAACCACAGCGCTGAATGGTCATGTCAACGGCGTTTTTCAGAATCGCCCTACACGCTTTGGTGAAGATGTCGATTCCGCACCGCATTTTTTTGGTCGATTGCCGACTTTAGGCCGTATAAACTTGGCGCCACGCGTCGGCCAATAGATGTCTCGGCGCCACAGATCAAGAGAGTGAGTAATGGGCGCACAGTGGAAGGTTAAACACAAAGAAGCGGCATCCAACGCCAAGGGCAAGATCTTCGGCAAACTGGTGAAGGAAATCACCATCGCTGCCCGCAACGGTGCCGATACCGCCACCAACGCACACCTGCGTCTGGTGGTCGAACAGGCCAAGAAAGCCTCGATGCCAAAAGAAACCCTCGATCGCGCGATCAAGAAAGGCGCCGGTCTGCTGGGTGAAACCGTGCAATACCATCGCGTGACCTACGAAGGGTTCGCCCCGCACCAGGTGCCGCTGATCGTCGAGTGCGTGACCGACAACATCAACCGTACCGTCGCCGAAATCCGCGTGGCGTTCCGCAAGGGTCAACTGGGTGCTTCCGGTTCCGTGGCCTGGGACTTCAACCACGTCGGCATGATCGAAGCTTCGCCGGAAACCCCTGACGCCGATCCGGAAATGGCCGCAATTGAAGCCGGTGCCCAGGATTTCGAGCCGGGCGAAGACGGCGCAACGCTGTTCCTGACCGACCCTACCGATCTGGATGCGGTACAGAAAGCACTGCCAGAACAAGGTTTCACCGTGTTGTCGGCGAAACTGGGCTACCAGCCGAAGAACCCGGTCAGCGGTTTGAGCGCCGAGCAGATGGCTGAGGTTGAAGCGTTCCTCGAAGGCCTCGACAACCATGATGACGTGCAGGATATGTTTGTCGGTCTGGCGGGCTGATCGGCTTCTGCAGTGATGGCCTCATCGCTAGCAGGCGAGCTCCCATACTGGATCTGTGGCGTTCACAAATCCCCTGTAGGAGTGAGCCTGCTCGCGATTGACCGCGCAGCGGTCACAGATCTTCAAGTTGCTTCATGACCTCAGCAAACCCCGGCCGCGCCAGCACATCTGGCTGACAGCAACGCCGCTCCAGCTCTTCAAGCACCACACGCCGCTCATCACTCAACCCCGAGTCGATGCGCGCCAGCAATTCCCCCAGCAGAATTCCGAACGCACGTACTTCGATGCGTTGCAGCGCCCGGGTTTCCACAGTGTCGGCGACAGCGTGGAACGACGCCCCGCCAAAATCCCCGAGCAGGCAATCGCCGCGCTCGTTCAACAGAATGTTGTGCCCGTAGAGATCGCCGTGGGTGATGCCTTGCTGATGCAAATGCTCCGCTGCCGAGGCGATGCCCTTGGCGACGTTCAGGGCAACCTCGGCGCTGAATCGGCAATCATCGGCGTAAACATCTCGCGAGCAGGACGCCAGGCTTGGCAGGTCGGCAAGGTTAGTGAAGGACGGATCAATCAGCTGCATCACCAACCCCTGCTGGCCGTCGGGATGACCACTGATGCGGCCCTCGATGCGGATCAGATGGGGATGCAGGCCTGCGGTGATGCAGGCATTCATTTCGTGCAGCGGCGAGCCGTCGCTGGTCATTTCACCTTTGTACAGTTTCACCGCGACCGGCGTCACTGAGCCATCGTCGCGCTGCCAGCTCGCCCGGGAAATCACCCCCGAGGCGCCTTCACCCAAGCGTTGCTCCAGACTTAGCGCCGACCAGTCGATTTGCGCTGTCGCCTCTAGCGCGGCGGCGTCCGCCTCGGTTTCCAGCGGATTGCCGGCGTAGGCCAGCCAGGTCAGGCTCGGCAGCGCGAGCAGCCACTGCGGCAGCTCGGTGAACCGGTTGGCGGAAATGCGCAACAACTCAAGCCGCTGGCACTTGCTCAGGGAGGGCGGCAGCGTTTGCAGACGATTGCCGGACAGCATGAGCTTTTGCAGGGCCGGGCGCTCACCGAGTTCGCTCGGCAAGCTTTCGAGGCAGTTGTCGGTCAGGATCAGCCAGCGCAGCTGTGGCGGCAGGGCGGCAGCGGGGACGTTGACGATGCGATTGGCCCTGAAGCCGATCATCGTCAACGCAGCGCACTGGCCGAGGCAGGCCGGCAGCTCGGTGAACGGGTTGTCGGAACAGAACAGCACGCGCAGTCGGGTCAGACGATGCAAGTCATCCGGCAGGCTGCTCAGGGCGTTGCCGCTGAGGTTAAGGATTTCCAGAGTGTCGGCCAGGTCGAAAATCTCGACCGGGAACTCGGTCAGGCCGCAAGACAGATCCAGCCGCGTGATGCCCGCCAGCTCGCCGGCGCGTAATTGAGCAAGGGTGTGCATGTTGGTGTTCGCTATTGATCAGTGGAGCGACGCTGAGGCGCTGGGAATGGGCGACATGATAACGGCAAAGCAGGTTCTGGGCCTGAGTTGCATGTTGAAAACGCCACAAAACCCTGTGGGAGCGAGCTTGCTCGCGAAGGTGTCGGGTCAGTCGACATTCATGGTGATTGTTCAACCGCTTTCGCGAGCAAGCTCGCTCCCACAGGGCCGGTGTGGTCAGTCGCAGGTGTGCATCTCTTGCAACTGCCCCAACCGACTGCGCGTGCGCGCCAGGTCAATGGCATGGCCGTCGAGGCTTTCACACAACGGCAGGCGACCGAGCAGCGTCAGGTGTTTGTCCTGGTCGTACAGCACGTCGATCAGGTTGATGAAGCGCTGTTGGGCGGCGATCGAGCATTCCCCCAGTTCCGGCAGATCATCAATGATCCAGCGGTCGAAACGCCGACACAGTTCCAGATAATCCATGACCGCCGTCGGCTGTTCACACAGATCGTTGAAGGTAAACCCGACACGCCGTTCTTCACACAACCGAGCCTGAAACTGTCGGGTGCCGACCGCTAACTGGATGGCTGGCGCGTCTGCGGGCGGCAGCTCCAGCGTAGCGCGTTGCGCTGGCGTGGCCGGCCACACGTAATGCCCCTGAGTGAATATTTGATGTGCAGAGTGGCGCGCATGACTGCGGTAGTCGTGCGGACCGCCGACCTCCATCACCTGCATGTGCGTATTGATCAGTTCGATCACCGGTTTGAACCGGGCGTGATAGAGCGGGTTGGGCAGCAGGCCTTCAGGCGCATAGTTGGAGGTCACCAGCAGCAGAATCCGCCGCTTGAACAGTGCCTTGAACAGCCGGTTAATGAGCATCGCATCGCCGATGTCATGCACATGAAACTCGTCGAAACACAGCACCCGACAATCGTGCAGCAGGTCGTCGAGGGTCACTTCGAGGGCATCGTCCTGCTCGCGATGGCTGAACATGCCCTGATGCAATTGCGCAAAGAACTGATGGAAATGCAGGCGCCGTTTCTGCGTGATCGGCAGGGCTTGAAAGAAACCATCGAGCAACCAGCTCTTGCCGCGTCCGACGGCGCCGAACAGATACAGGCTTGGCGCGGTTCGGCCGCTGGCGCCAAACAACAGGCTGGCCTGCTGCGCCATGCAATCAATGACGCGCTGTTGGCTGTGGCTGAGGGTGTAACCCTGACCGCTGGCCTTGTGCCGAAAGTAGTCATGGATCGACTGGGCACTGGCGTCATGCCCGGCGCTGGCCGGCAAACCCTTGCCCAACCAATGGCGCAATGTCGGCCAGCGCTGGGTCAGTCGCGATCGTTTCGGCGGTTGGGCAGGCACTGTCGGCGTCTCCGTGTTCGTCAAGACCGGCTCCCGGGAGCGCGGCGACGTAGTGTAACCAGACGCCGGTTTGGCCAGCCACCGCGACGATTCGAGAGTGGGCGGTTATTGGACAAATTCGTAGGGTACGTACAGCTATTTTTAGCGACAGGCTTCGAGCTGTTGCCAACCTTTCGAAACATATCCCGGGCGATCCATGGATCCAATCGACTGGCGGAATCGTCGACCGTTGCTAACCTCAATCACAGAAACGACGTCGCAAGCGATCACTGACAAGGAACGGCGCAGTGAATGTACATGTGGTCATGGGCCTGCTGGGTGTGCTCTCTGCACCTGTCTATGCAGCGGATCTTCAGGTCGAAGTGCGCGTCGATGTGCAGCGCGGCTGCCAGTTGATCAGCCAGCAACGTGGCGCCGGTATCGAGCAACTGGGTGTGCTCGACTTCGGCAGCAGCGCACGCCTTGATGACCCCGCCGGGCCACTGGGCGCGGCGTTGATCAATCAACGCCTGCCGCGGCTGGAGTGCAACCCGGACACGCCGTATCAGATGCGCGTCGACGGCGGTTTGCACGGGGGTGTCGGCGAAGTCCGCTACATGGCCGGTTCGACCGGCAGCAAACCGATTCCGTACCGCTTGTATCAGGACGCGGCGCGACGGGTGCCGCTGGTGGTGGATGTGCCAATCAGCGGGCGGGTGCCGGACAGCGGCACGGTGGAATTACCGTTGTACGCACGGATCGAGCGGTTGGCCGAAGTGCCACGGGTTAGCCGTTACTCGGATCTGGTCAAGGTAACGGTCACTTGGTGATCACGGTTGCAACAGGCACCCAGTGGACGCGGGTGTGCAAGGAAGGCGTTCGAAGACGAGCGGTGGTTGAGTCACCATGAAGGAGCAGGGACGGGCGCAATGACAGGCAAACACTGGATGGTGATGGCGGCAGGTACGCTGGCATTGCTCGCGGATGACGCGCAAGCGGCGATGAGCGGGCAGATCAATGCGCGACTGATCCTGATCGCCGGCTGCGAAGTCACCAACACCAGCGATCCCGCCAGCCCGGTCAGCGCTCTCGGTACCCTCGATTTCGGCCTTCACGGGCCCACCTGGAACGCGCCGATCAAGGCCAGTCTCGACGGTGACAGCAGCGGCAAGCTCAACGTTGCCTGCAACCCTTCGGTCACCGGTTTCACCGTCACCATCGACGGCGGCACCCACGGTGACGGCAGCACCCGGCGCCTGAGCAACGGCCGCCAGACCCTTCCCTATCAGCTGTTCGTCGATCCCTCCGGCGCCCGGAGCTACAGCATCGGCCAGCAACACAATTTCGCTGTCACCAGCGGCGCGCAGATACCGATTCCGGTATTTGGCTCAGTGGTGGCGAATACCCGCGCGGTGCCGGCAGGTGTCTATACCGACACCCTGACGGTGACGCTCGACTGGTAAACCCGTAGAGGACGGACACCATGCGTACGTTTGCATCAAGGATAGGTTTGTCGCTGCTCGGCCTGGCGCTGGTTTCCAGTGCCAATGCCGCCACCACGGTCACCGGCCAGATCACCTCCAGCCTGATTCTGATCAGCAGCTGCCAGGTCAACGGCGCTGGCGGTTCCACCGGTCTGAACTTCGGTGCGTTGAACTTCGGCACCGCCAACAGCCTGTTCACCACGGCCACCGGGCAAGTGCTGGGCGGTGGCGGCGGGGCGCTGTCGATTCTCTGTTCCAGTGGCACCACGCCGACGGTCAAGGTGCGCGCCGGTTCCCATGACGGCATGTCGCCGGGCGGCACGCGAGCCTTGTACGACGGGGTGGCCAATTACGTGCCGTACGACTTGTACACCGATGCCGGGCACTCGCAACTGCTGGCGATCGACGGGACGATCAACCTCGCTGCTAGCACCGGCGTCGCGCAGACGGTGAACCTCTACGGTCAGGCGGTGGGCAAAGCCGGTTTGCCGGCGGGAACGTACACCGACACCGTCGCTGTTGAACTGACGTTCTGATGCCATGTGCCGCCATGGCTGCGCCGCGCTGCTCCTGCTCTGTGCGGGCAGTGCGCCGCTGCCGCTGACGGCGGCGACCAGCCAGAGCTTTCAGGTCAGTGCCACGGTCACTGCGGGATGTCTGGTGGTGGGCGGGGTGTCGAATTATGGCGGGCTGAACTTCGGTTCACGTTCGGCGCTGGCGACCGGCACCGTCCAGGTCGCGCTGACCGGCGGCGTGCAGTTGCAATGCACACCGGGGGTGACGCTGAACATGAGCGTCGATGGCGGCCAGTACAACAGCAGCGGCCGGCACATGCAGGTCAACAGCGGCAGCGCGCGGGTGGCGTATGCGCTGTTTCGCGATGCGGCGTACAGCCAGAGCCTGGGCATCGGCCAGAGTGTGGCGGTGGCCTACAGCGATGCGAACAACATCAGCCTGCCGATTTACGGTCAGGTGCAATTGCCGGGTAATCAGCCTGGGGGGACGTACAGCGACGTGTTGCAGGTGCAGCTGTCGTGGTAAGGCGAAGTTGAATGGCCGACAAGGAGCAGGTTTATGGGGTCAGTTACGTCACGGCATTCTTTCGTGCGCTGTGCGATGTGGACGATGGTCATGCTTGGGGCAAGCCAGGCACACGCGGCGAGTTCGGTGCTGATCTGGCCGATCGATCCGGTGCTGGAGGCTGATCAGCAGGCCAGTGCGTTGTGGCTGGAAAACCGCGGCAGCGAAACCGCCAATCTGCAGATTCGTGTGTTCGGCTGGAGCCAGAGTGGTTTCGCCGAGCAATACCAGAACCAGCGCGACGTGATCGGCAGCCCGCCGGTGGCGAAGATCGAACCGGGGCAGAAACAACTGGTGCGTCTGACCCGAACCAAGGATGTACCGCCGGGGCAGGAGCTGGCCTACCGGATCATCATCGACGAAATTCCTTCCGCACAACCGGCGAGCGCTGACGGAGGCAAAACCGCCGCAGCCATCCGCTTCCAGATGCGTTATTCGGTGCCCTTGTTTGCCTATGGTGCCGGGCTGTGGAGCAAGGAAGACAGCACCCGTGCGCGTGATCCCAAAGGTGTTGGCCTGCCGCAATTGAGCTGGCGCACGGTGGCGGTGGATGGCAAGCCTTTTGTTGAAGTGCGCAATCAGGGCGCTGTGCATGCCCGCCTGACCGACGTGGCAATCAAACAGGCCGGGCAGAGCAAACCATTGGCCGAAGGGCTGTTGGGTTACGTGCTGCCGGGCGCGGTGATGCGTTGGCCGGCACCGACGCCGCTGACCAATGATTCGGCGTTGCAGGTACGGGTCAATGGCGCGGCACAGGTGCAGAGCATCACGCCAGCCAAGTGAGTGAGTCGTAGCGCAGACAACTGGCATCGACGAAAGCGCTATCAGGAGGATTCAGTCCATTGACGGACGTAAAACGCGTATGAGCCCAGGACGGGTTCGCCGTATTCAGCGTCCGTTGTGGCTTATCACCGGCGCGTGTTGCCTGATGTTCGTTCAACCATCCGGGGCCGGCGATTTGCCGCCGCCACCCAGCGGCATGGAGGCCGTGAGTGATGCACAGTTGTTTCTGGAACTGGTGGTCAACCAGATGAATACCGGACGCGTGGTGGCGGTGCAGCAGCGCGACGGGCGCTTGTTTGTCCCGGCGACGGCGTTGCGCGAAACCGGCATGAAGTTGCCCGACAGCCTCGGTGCCGAGGTTGATCTCGACAGCCTGCCGGGGCTGCACAGCGACTATGACAGTGTTGGTCAACGCTTGGTGCTGGACGTGCCACCGGACTGGCTGCCGGAACAGTTCATCGGTAATCGCCAGGCTTACCCGCGTACTCCGGCGCTGAGCAGTTTCGGCGCGCTGTTCAACTATGACCTGTACCTCAACGACACCGACGATGCCGGCACTTATCTGGCGGCGTGGAACGAATTGCGGCTGTTCGACAGCTGGGGCACGCTGTCCAACACCGGACAATACCGGCGCACCCTGTCCGGTGACTCGCTCAACACGCTGGACAACGGTTACCTGCGTTACGACACCACCTGGCGTTACTCCGACGATGAGCGAATGCTCACCTACGAGGCTGGTGACGTGATCAGCGGTGCGTTGCCGTGGAGCAGTTCGGTGCGTTTGGGCGGCGTGCAGTTTTCTCGGGACTTTGCCGTGCGTCCGGATCTGGTGACCTATCCGTTGCCACAATTTGCCGGCGAAGCAGCGGTGCCGTCTTCGGTGGATCTGTTCATCAATGGCTACAAGTCCAGCAGCGCAGACTTGCAACCCGGGCCTTATACGTTGACCAACATTCCGTTTATCAACGGTGCGGGCGAAGCCGTCGTGGTGACCACCGATGCGCTCGGCCGGCAGGTCTCGACCACGGTGCCGTTCTATGTCACCAGCACCTTGCTGCAAAAAGGCTTGAGCGATTTTTCTGTGGCTGCCGGTACGTTGCGCCGCGACTACGGCTTGAAGGATTTCAATTACGGGCCGGGTGTCACCTCCGGCAGCTTGCGTTACGGCGTCAGCGACAGCTTCACTCTGGAAAGCCATGCCGAAGCGGCCGACGCGCTGACACTGGGCGGCCTCGGCGGCAATTGGCAACTCGGCAATTTTGGTGTGCTCAACAGTGCGTTGAGCCAAAGCCGATTCGACGGCGAGGGCGGTCATCAGGTCAGCCTGGGTTATCAGTACAGTAACCAGCGTTTCAGCTTTTCCTACCAACGTTTGCAACGCCACGATCAATACGCCGACCTGAGCGTGGTCGACAGCCCGTACATCAGTCTTAGCCGGCGCAGCGAGCAGGCGACCCTGAGCCTTAACCTCGACCGCTGGGGCAGTCTCGGCGCCGGCTATTTCGATGTACGCGCAGCGGATGATTCGCGCACGCGGCTGCTCAACCTCAGTTGGAGCAAACCGCTGTGGCGCAACAGCAGTTTCTACCTCTCGGCCAACCGCGAGATCGGCGACAGCAACTGGGCCGTGCAGGCGCAACTGGTGATTCCGTTCGATTTGCGCGGTAGCCTGGCGATCAGCAGTGATCGCAGTAAAACCGGGCAGAGCCAACAGCGGGTCAACTACAGTCGCGCGGTGCCAACCGAGGGCGGGGTGGGTTTCAATCTGGGTTATGCCAAGGGTGATGGTGCCGATTATCGTCAGGCCGACGTCACCTGGCGTCTGCAATCGGTGCAGTTGCAGGCCGGGGTCTATGGCACTTCCGACGCCGAAACCCGTTGGGCCGATGCCAGTGGTTCGCTGGTGTGGATGGACCGTCAGGTGTTTGCCGCCAACCGCATCGACGACGCCTTTGTAGTGGTCAGCACCGATGGTTTTGCCGACATTCCGGTGCGCTACGAAAACCAGCAGGTCGGCCAGACCGACAAGAATGGTCACCTGCTCGTGCCGTGGAGCAGCGCCTATTACCGCGGCAAGTATGAAATCGATCCACTGAATCTGCCGGCCAACGTGCGCAGCCCCAACGTCGAACAGCGCATTGCCGTGCGCCGAGGCAGCGGTTATCTGCTGGAGTTTCCGCTGTCTCGGGTGATTGCCGCGAGCATCGTGCTGGTCGACGCGCAGCAGCGAGAACTGCCGCTGGGCGCGGGCGTGCTGCATGAGCAGAGCGGCACGCGGACGGTGGTCGGTTGGGACGGGCTGGTGTATCTGGAAAACCTGCAGGCGCAGAACTCGCTGCAAGTGACGCTGGCGGATGGCAAAACCTGTCAGGCGCAGTTCAGTGTCGACCTGAATCAGGATCAGGTGCCGTTGATTGGCCCGTTGGTGTGTCAATGATGTTCAGGCGATGGCTATTGGCGCTGGCGCTGGTGTTGCCGGGAATGGTGCAGGCCGCGTGCTCGGTGGTCAGCACCACACCGGCGGCGTTCGGCACGCTCAGTTCGATTGCCGTGCGCACAACGTCGCAGCCCAGTTCCACACTGAATGCCGGCTTGAGTTGCACCGGTTCGTTGCTGTCCCTGCTGACCAGCAACGACCACTTCTGGGGCACCGTTTCATCGACTCAGAGTGGTCTGGTCGGGCCGACCGGTGATGTCATCAATTACACGATCTACGCCAACAACAGCACCAGCTATCCGCTGACCCGCGGCACCGCCTATGACTTTGCGCGCAACGGCATCATCGATGCCCTGGGTCTGCTCAACGGGACAACGCCGAAAACCGTGCCGCTGTATCTCGGTACCACCATTGGCAGCAACGTCGCCGCCGGGGTGTATACCGAGACCCTGAGCATTTTCTGGAACTGGAATTACTGTTCGGGGATCGGCATCGGCGCTGTTTGCCTCGGGCGTGATATCGCCAACGGCACGACTTCTTTGACGGTGAACCTGACCGTGTCAAACGACTGCACGATTACGGCGCCGAACATTGCCTTCGGCAGCGCGCCGGTGGTCAGCGCTTTTACGCCGGTGACCGGACAGACCATCAATCTGGCCTGCACCAAGGGCAGTGCTTACACCGTGGGGTTAAGTGACGGGCAGAACGCGGTGAGTGTCGGCGGCCGGCGACGGATGATTTCCGGCAGCAATTATCTGGCCTATGACATTTTCAAAAGCGCTGGCACCACGCGCTGGGGCAGCGTTGGCACGGCCAGGCGGGCGAGTACCGATGCCGAGGTCAATCCGGGCAATGGCTTGGGCACGGGCAGCCAGATCTTCAACTACAACGCGAAAATCTACACCGATCAGACCACGCCGCCGGCGGGCACTTATCTGGACAATGTGGTGCTCGACGTAGGGTTCTGAGCTGACACGATCCTTTGTAGGAGCTGTCGAGTGAAACGAGGCTGCGATCTTTTGATCTTGCCCTTAAGAACAAGATCAAAAGATCGCAGCGTGCCGCAGCTCCTACATAGATCAGCGGTGTTTTCAGAATTGCAGCGATTGCTTGAGCTGTTGCGCCGCTGGCGTATCGACCGGGCTGACCATCGCGTAGTTGTAGCCACCGCCCGACCAGTATTCGGCCTGCAAGTCGCCATCACTGCGGCTGCCACGGGGCAAAAAGGTGTTTTTCGGGCCCGGCGGGCGCACGTAGAAACTCACCTTGTGCCCGCTGCCATCCTCATACATGACCATCGCCGCCGGGCCTTCGTCGGTGCTGAGCAGGCGTCCGCTGACCGGTTCAAACCCGGCCGCTTTGAGATCGGGCAAACGACTCGCCCGGGTGAAATAACGGTCGAGCCAGCGTTGCATGTCACCGTCATTGTCGACCTGGTAATCGGCCGGCAGCATGCCTTGCTGGGCAATCAGGCGATAGGCCTGCAAGGCGTCGGTCATCGGCAACATGGACGTGCGCACGAGCGTCATTTCGCGCGCTTGCCAGCCACTGAAACCGCCGACGCTGACCGCGATCAGCAACACCGCGGCGCTAGCCAGATGACGACGCGACTGACGCTGACGGCGCTGGCGGATCATCGCCGGATCAAGCGCCGGATTGGCCGGTTGCTGCAACGCACCGCTGAGTGCTGCGCGCAGTTGCTGGGCATCCTGTTGCCAGGCGCGAACCTGCGCCGCTTCATCCGGGTGACTGGCCAGCCAGGTCTCCAGCACACGCCGGTCGGCGTCGCTGAGTTGGTGGTCGACGTAGGCGTGCAAGTCACGCTCGTTGGGAGGCAGGCTGATCATTTGAGTATCCGCAAAGAAGGGCTGCTGATTTCGCCGTCGCTGAGTTGGCGCAAGGCCTGGCGGGCGCGGGACAGGCGCGACATCACGGTGCCGATCGGGGCGCCGAGAATCTCGGCGACCTCTTTATAGGAAAGGCCTTCCACCGAAACCATCAGCAGCAGGGCACGCTGTTCGGTGGGTAGACGGTCGAAGGCTTGCAGGGTCGCCTGGGCGATCACCGTGCGCTCCACCGAGGGCTCGGCATCGTCGCGTCCGGTGAAGAATTCAAGCATGCGCGCATAGCGTCGGGAGCGGCGATGGGCGTCGAGAAACTGCCGATAGAGGATCGCAAACAGCCAGGCACGCAAGTCGCCGTCGGCGCGTTTATCGCCCCAACTCGACAGCGCCCGCTCCAGGCTGGCCTGCACCAGATCGTCGGCGCTGCTGCTGTTGCGTGTCAGTGACACGGCAAAGCGGCGCAATCTGGGAATGATTTCTCTCAACTGTTCGTCGAATTCGCTCATGAAATTCTGCTAGTCACTACGCTGTGGACTAGGGAGACGCCCGCCGTTGGAGGTTATTCCACGTTCGGAAAAATAAATACCGCCGCGTGGAATAAACCCGGACGAGGCGCGTCTTGCTGATTCTTCCTACTTGTGGCCGATGGCCCTGGAGCCTTTCATGGTTGATCGCACCTCACCCAACGCTTCTCCGCCCGGCGGGCCGCAACGCCCGCCGTTGAGTGCGGCGAGCCTGATCCTGCGTCTGGGCGGCATTGCTGTGGTAGTCGCTGCTGTGGCCGGGGCGTTTGCCTACGTTCACGGTAACTTTGACCCACAACGCCTGACGCCCAAAGCGCTGGTCGATGTGCTGGAAAAGAACAACGGCGTGCATCCGGGGTTCCGGCGTAATCACGCTAAGGGTGTGTGCGTGATCGGGCATTTCGAAAGCAGTGGTGAGGCGCGGGTGTTTTCTACCGCGCAGGTGTTCAACGAACCGCAGACTCCGGTGGTCGGGCGATTCGCGCTGCCGGCGGGCAATCCGTATGCGCCGGACAGCAGCGTGCCGATCCGCAGCCTGGCGCTGCGTTTCACCCAGGCCAATGGGCAGCAGTGGCGCACCGGGATGAACAGCATGCCGGTGTTCCCGGTCGGCACGCCTGAAGCGTTTTATCAATTGCAGCAGGCACAGTCGCCGGATCCAGCCACCGGCAAACCTGATCCGGCAAAGGTCCCGGCGTTCTTCGCCTCGCACCCGGAAACCGTGCCGTTTCTGACTTGGGTGAAGACCGCCAAACCTTCGGCCAGTTATGCCACCGAAACCTACAACAGCGTCAACGCGTTCTATCTGGTCGACGCCAGCGGTAAAAAACAGGCCGTGCGCTGGAGCATGACGCCGTTGGCACGCGATGCTGCGGGCGCCACTGCGCCTGAGGGCGGTGATTTCCTCGAAAAAGATCTGGTGCAGCGGTTGGCGTCCGCGCCGCTGCGCTTTCAGTTGAATATCACCCTGGCCAATCCTGAGGACCCGGTGAACGACGCCAGCAAAACCTGGCCCGAGGGCCGCAAAGTGCTGAATGCCGGCACGCTGGTGCTGGAAAAAACCCAGCCGCAATTGAGTGGCGAATGCCGTGACATCAACTATGACCCGCTGGTATTGCCGGCCGGGATTCAAGGTACCGACGACCCATTGCTCGCGGCCCGTTCCGCCGGTTACGCCAATTCCTACCTGCGTCGCACCAGCGAAGTCAGCCAGTTGCCCGCCGCCAAACAGGAGGCTCGTCCATGAGCACTCAACCGACGCATTTCGCGCTGTTGGCGCGCCTGCTGCACTGGCTGATGGCGGTCATGATCATCGCCATGTTGTTTATCGGCGCCGGTATGGTCACTTCGGTTTCCGAGCGGCATGAATGGTTGATCCATCTGCACAAACCGCTGGGCATCGCGATTCTGGCGCTGGTGATCGTGCGTTTGTTGGTGCGGTTCACTACGCGCCAGCCTCCACTGCCAGCGGATCTGCCGGGTTGGCAAGTGATGGCGGCCAAGGCTTCGCATCTGCTGTTGTACGCGTTGATGCTGGTGTTGCCGTTGCTGGGCTGGGCGATGATCAGCGCTTCGGGTGAACCGGTCATGCTCAGCACGACGTTGCAGTTGCCGTCGATCGTTCCGGCCGATGCGCAGTTGTTCGCGTTGTTGCGCAAGGCTCACGGGTATCTGGCTTATCTGCTGTTCCTGACGGTGCTGCTGCACCTGGCGGCGGCGCTGTTTCATGGCTGGATCCGCCGCGACGAGGTGCTCGACAGTATGTTGCGCGGTCGCGATCGCGGTTAACCCGCCTGAGTGGCGCATCGTGCCGGTGCGCTGCTTTTCAGGGTCAGGCACCAGTACGCCAGCGCCACGGCGTTGATGCTGGCGCCGAGCAGGCACACGCCGATCCAGCCGGCCCACGCGTACATGGCGGTCGAACCAATGGAGCCGAGTGCGCTGCCGATCGAGTAAAACAACATGTAACCAGCGGTGAGACGGCTTTGCGCTTCGGGGCGCACGCTGTAAATCATGCTCTGGCTGGTGACGTGCACGGCTTGCAGGCCCAGATCAAGGGTGATCACGCCGAGCAACAAGGCCCACAACGAGGATTGGGTGAGGGCGATCGGCAACCAGGAGGCAAGCATCAGCAACAGTGAAAGACCGCTGACCCATTGCCCGAGCCCGCGATCCGCCAGATGCCCGGCGCGTGCGGCGGCCAGCGCGCCCGCTGCGCCAGCCAGTCCGAACAGACCGATTTCACTGTGCGACAACGACAGCGGTGGGGCGGCCAGTGGCAGCACCATCGGCGTCCACAGCACCATCGCGCTGGCGAAGGTCAACAGTGCGAGGATCGCGCGTTGGCGCAGCACCTGCTCTTCCTTGAACAGGCTGAATACCGAGGCGATCAGTGCAATGTAGCCAGTCGCTGGTTGCGGGTCTTCACGCTTGGGCAGGACGCGAAACAGCAGCAACGCCATCAACAGCGTCAGCCCCGCTGACAGGAAGTAGATCGCTCGCCACCCCGCCAGATCGGCCATGCCGCCGGCGACCGTGCGCGCCAGCAAGATGCCGACGACGATACCGCTGGTGACCACACCGACCACGCGTCCGCGCTGGGCCGGGAGCGCCAGCGTGGCGGCGTAAGCCACCAGCACCTGCGTCACCACGGCGAGTAGCCCCGTCAATGTCATGCCAAGCAGCAGCCACGCACTGTTGGGCGCCAGTGCAATCATCAATAACGCCGCTGCGGACAGCAGGGTTTGAGTGACGATCAATTTGCGTCGGTTGAGCAGATCGCCGAGGGGCACCAGCAACACTAGGCCGATGCCGTAGCCGATCTGCGTCAGGGTGATGACGATGCCGATGGTCGCTGGTGACATCGCAAACGCCTCGGCCATGGCGTCGAGCAGCGGCTGTGCGTAATACACGTTGCCCACGGCCAGACCGCAGGCCACGGAGAAAAGCAGAACCACTGCATTGTTGAGAGGTTGCATGTCCCGCGTCCTTTTAGGTTTCAAAATAAAACCTTAACCCTGTTGGGTTTTATATTGCAACCTTGTCGGGCGAATCCATGACGGTAGAACGCACAAGATCGCAGTCAGACCGCGATCTCGTGGTCGTGCGCGGGGTAGGGGATCAGCGCAGGGTATCAACCATGTCGGCGATGGTGGTCAGCACGTCTTTGCCCAGTTGCTTCGAGCGCTTGCCCGACCAGCCGCTGACCTTGTCGGGATGGTCGTCGTGGTCCTTGAACGGCATTTCCAGGGTCAGCGACAGGCAGTCGTATTTCTGCCCGACGCTGTTGCACGCCAGGGTCATGTTGGCCTGGCCCGGTTCGTCGCGGGTGTAGCCGTACTGGGTCTGGAAGTCTTTGGTGGTGTGTTTCAGGTGGCTGCGGAAGTGTTCTTCGAGCTTCTCGATTCGCGGCGTGAAGCCCGGATTGCCTTCGCAACCGGCAGTGAATACGTGGGGAATTTCTTCATCGCCGTGTACGTCGAGGAACAGATCGACGCCATACTTTTCCATCTGCTGTTGTACGAAAAGTACCTCGGGGCTGACGTCCTGACTGGCGTTCTGCCAAGCGCGGTTCAAATCCTGGCCCATTGCATTGGTGCGCAGGTGACCATGGAACGCACCGTCCGGGTTCATGTTCGGCACCAGGTACAAATCAGCGCTGGCCAGCAGTTTGTTCAGCACGGGATCGTCGTGTCTTTCCAGGCGCTCGATCACGCCCTCCATGAACCACTCAGCCATGTGTTCGCCGGGATGCTGTTGAGCAATGATCCAGACTTTGCGCTGGCCTGCGGCACCCGTGCCTTTGCGCAGCAGCTGAATGTCGCGGCCTTCGACGCTTTTACCGGTTGCCAGCAATTCGGTGCCGGCCTTGCTCAGTGCCTGATCGATCAGCCAGTCATGACGACCGCGGCTATAGGGTTCGAAGTAGGCGAACCAGGCGTGGGTTTGCTCGGCTTCGAGGCAAAAGCGCAGGCTGTCGCCTTCAAAGCTGGTTGGAATACGGAACCAGTTGACGTGGTCGTAGGAAGCGACTGCCTGATAGCCGGTCCAGGCTTTGTTATAGGAGGACTGGCTGGCGTTGACCAGACGAAACCAGTGTTCCTGATGAACATGCAGACCGCTGGCCTTGAAGTGGAACCACTGAAAATGAGCGCTGCGGGTGTCTGGGCGAATGGCCAGAACCGGATTGAGCGGGTTGCTGATGTCGATGACTTGGATGTTGCCGCTGTCGAAGTTGGCGCTGATGTCGAACGAAGATTTGGCCACGGTCATAATCGATTCCTGAATATGATTTTTATGGCCGTTACTTTACACGCAGGCAGGGCTGAAACCGAGGGGAATTGCGGGGTGTGGCGGGGGGCGTCCTCCATGACGCGCAAGCAGCTTAGAGACTGTGCGATTGATTCTCAAGTGCTAATTGTCATTAGTTTGCCCCAATCTGGCCGGGCTCGGCTTGCCAAGCGATATTCTTTTGATATTATCCGCGCCATCGAATTTGCAACACCCGAAGACTTCATTAGCCTGAAGCTATAAGCCCGAAAAACGGGCAAAAAAAAGACCCGGCAAAAAGCCGGGTCAAAAACCGTGATTAGCCTGATGAGGAGATAGTCCAGAAGACCGACCTAAGGTCTCTGGTCCATCGACTGATCTCGCGACCAGCTGTATGCAATAATAATCATTATCATTTGCAAGTCAAATGTTTTTATCTGCGCGATTGGAAAATTCTTTCCCATCCGTTCTGACTCCCATTCCTCAAGCTTCATCGCCATCGAGCGAATGGTCGACCATCGCCCGCGCCATATCCACCATGTGTACCACTGAAAATGCCAGATCGCGACTTGCGCCCTGCAGGTTTTCGGCTGCCTTGAACGCAGTGGCCGCCGCACAGCGCAGCAGGTCCGAGGCGTGCACCAGAGCTTCTTCGCCGCTCAGATGGCGCCTGACATCAAAAAAACGTTCGTCGACCTCGGGTTCTGACACAGCTGGTTTCAAGTAATAGTCCAGCGCTCGCTGTGCTGCCGCATTGCCCTGAGGGGAGGTGAAGGTGGTGTCCATTTGCAGGTCGGGCAAGTCTTTGCTGCTGATATTCATGATGAAGAGGCACTCCTTGGTCAATTGAAAATCCGTGCCTTCAGAATAGTACTCTGTGTAGTTGTGACCAGAATTTAAATACTACAATATGTGTTTTGCCGGCCGAAGGCGTCGACGTAAGGTGCTGCACATGGATAAATGGATTGAGTTGGTCAAGGCCAAGATGAGTGAACTCAAAATCACTCAAACAGAGCTCGGAGAGCGCGTCGGCATGTCCCAGGGCGGGATCGGCCATTGGCTGAACAAGCGTCGCGAACCCGGTATCACTGAAATGAACCGGGTGCTGCAAGCGCTGGGCATGGATTTTCTGGAAGTGGTGCTGGTGATCCGGGAACCGCAAATAACATCTGACGACGACATGCCGCTGGCGCAGAAGTACAACCCGTACTTCCGTTACCCGGTCAGCGATTGGCAGACGACGTGCGAGGTGCGCGAGAGCGATGCGGGGTCCTACGCGAAGGTATCCGGCAAGCAGCGCTTCGAACTGACGGATTACCATGCGCGTGGTCCGGCGTTCTGGCTGACGGTGACGGGAGATTCAATGACCGCCCCCAGTGGCCAGAGCATTGCCGAAGGCATGCTGATTCTGGTTGATCCGGCGGCCGAGGCGGTGCCCGGCAAACTGGTGATCGCCCAGTGGCCCGACAGCCCTGAAGCGATTTTTCGCAAACTCGACGAAGAGGGCGGCCAGCGTTACCTGGTGCCGCTCAATCCGACCTGGCCGAAAGCCCTGCTGACCGATGAGTGTCGAATCATCGGTGTCGTGGTTCAGGCAACGGCGCGTTACTAGTCAGATCGATCCTCGCCAGGCGTAGGATCGATCCTCCCGTTCAGACTTCTTCCAGTTCAACCAAAGCGCTGCCTTCGCCGACCATTTCGCCTTCCTGGCAATACAGCGCTTTGATCACCCCGGCATGCGGCGCACGGATGCTGTGCTCCATCTTCATCGCTTCCAGCACCACCAGTTGCGCACCGGCCTCAACCGATTGCCCGGCCTCCACCAACACGCGGACAATGCTGCCGTTCATCGGTGCGGTCAGGCCGCCCTGATGGCTGTGGCTGGCTTCGACGGCGCTGATCGGGTCGTACGTCTCGATGCGCCGTAACTCGCCTTCCCATTGCAGGTACAGCGAATCGCCTTGGCGAATGGCTCGCAACGTACGACGTACGCCCTCGTGCTCGACGATGAGTGCGTCGCCGGACAGTCTGGCGTAGTCAGCGGCACTCAATGTCAAAGCGCGATCCTGGCCCTCGCAACTCAAATGCAGGGTGATTTCCCGTGGCAATCCCGCACGCAAACCGCTGTTGAGTGCCCATGGCGAAGCAGGGTCATCCTGGCGCGCCAGCTGCGGCAGACTTTGCGCCACCGCCTGAGCCGCCGCGCTCCAGAATGCGTCGCTCAACGTGCCCGAGGCAGGCAGCAATTGCTCCTGATAACGCGGAATAAACCCGGTATCCAGTTCCGCCGCCGCAAACGCCGGATGGGCGATGATCCGCCGCAAAAAGTTGATGTTGGTTTTCAAACCGCCAATCGCAAACTCGTCGAGCATGCTCAACAAGCGCAACCGGGCTTGTTCGCGATCTTCGCCCCAGGCAATCAGCTTGCCGAGCATTGGATCGTAGAAGGGCGAAATTTCATCGCCTTCTTCGACCCCGCTATCAACGCGGCGCCCCGGCCCTTCAGCCGATTCGCGATACAACGCCAGATGCCCGGTCGCCGGCAAAAAGTCATTCGCAGGGTCTTCGGCGTACAAGCGCACTTCAATCGCATGGCCGTTCAATGGCACTTGATCCTGGGTGATCGGCAACACTTCACCCCGGGCAACACGGATTTGCCACGCCACCAGATCGAGACCGGTGATGGCCTCGGTCACCGGGTGTTCGACCTGTAGTCGGGTGTTCATCTCCATAAAGAAGAATTCGCCACGCGCATCGAGCAAAAACTCCACCGTACCGGCGCCGACATAACCGATCGCCTGCGCCGAGCGCACGGCCGCTTCACCCATGGCACGGCGCAGTTCCGGGGACAGGCCCGGTGCCGGCGCTTCTTCGACGACTTTCTGATGGCGTCGTTGAATCGAGCAGTCACGCTCATTGAGGTACAGGCAGTTGCCATGTTGATCGGCGAACACCTGGATTTCCACGTGGCGCGGCTTGAGCAGGTATTTCTCCACCAGCATCCGCGAATCGCCGAACGACGACTGCGCTTCGCGCTGAGCGGAGGCCAGCGCTTCGGCGAGCTGGCTGACCTCTTCAACGACCTTCATGCCTTTGCCGCCGCCACCCGCCGTGGCCTTGAGCAGCACTGGATAACCGATGCGTTCGCAGGCATCGCGGAAGGTGTCGAGATCCTGTGCTTCGCCGTGATATCCGGGTACCAAAGGCACACCGGCGGTTTCCATCAACGCTTTGGCGGCGGACTTGCTGCCCATAGCATCAATGGCCGAGGCGGGTGGGCCGAGGAAAATCAGCCCGGCCGCTTCAATAGCGCGGGCGAAACCGGCGTTTTCCGAGAGAAAGCCGTAACCCGGATGAATCGCCTGAGCGCCACTGGCCTTGGCCGCTGCGATCAATTTGTCGATTTGCAGATAACTGTCGGCCGCTTTGCTGCCACCCAGATCGACGCGAATGTCCGCCTCACGGCTGTGCCGCGCTTCACGGTCGGTGGCGCTGTGCACGGCGACCGTGGTCAGGCCCAGCGCTTTGGCCGTGCGCATCACACGGCAGGCGATTTCGCCACGGTTGGCCACCAACAGAGTGGTGAGAACAGGTGCGCTCATCAACGCGGCTCCTTGGGGGTGGTTGCGGCTTGCCAGCTCGGCGGGCGCTTCTGCAGAAAGGCCCGCAAGCCTTCCTGACCTTCAGGGCTGACGCGGATACGGGCGATGGCGTTTTCGGTGTAGCGACGCAGCGCGGGGGTTAACGCGCCGTTACCGACTTCACGCAGCAAATCCTTGCTGGCGCGCATCGCGGCGGGGCTGTTGAGCAACAGGTTGTTGGTCCACTGTTCGACTTGCTGATCAAGTTCAGCGGCGGGATAGCTGTCGGACAACAAGCCGATTTCCCGAGCGCGTTGGCCGCCAAAACGTTCAGCGGTCAGCGCATAACGCCGCGCTGCACGTTCGCCGATGGCCTGCACCACGAATGGGCTGATTACCGCAGGGGCCAGACCGATGCGCACTTCCGACAGGCAGAATTGCGCATCATCGGCGCCAATTGCCATGTCGCAGCAACTGATCAACCCCAGTGCGCCACCGAACGCTGCGCCTTGGACCACGGCGACTGTCGGAATTTTCAGCTTGGCGAGGTTGTACATCAGCTCCGCCAGTTCGCGGGCGTCGTCGAGATTGGTGTGGTAATCGAGTTCGGCCGATTGCTGCATCCACGCCAGATCGGCGCCGGCGCTGAAATGTTTGCCACGGCCACGCACCAGCAAGAAACGCAGGCTGGCGTCACTGGCCACCTTGTCGAGAGCGAGGATCAGCTCGCGGATCATCTCGGCGTTGAACGCATTGTTCTTTTCGGCGCGGTTGAGCCACAGCGTCGCGAAACCCCGTGGGTCGTTTTGCAGTTCGAGGGTGTTGAAATCACTCATGAGATTCTCCCGATCACATCCGGAACACGCCGAAGCGGCTCGGTTCGATTGGCGCGTTCAGCGACGCGGACAGGGCCAGTGCCAGCACATCGCGGGTCTGCGCCGGGTCGATGACGCCGTCGTCCCACAGCCGTGCGCTGGAATAGTAGGGGTGACCCTGCTCTTCGTACTGGTCGAGGATCGGTTGCTTGATCTCGGCTTCCTGCTCGGCACTGAACGCCTGACCGCTGCGTTCAGCCTGTTCGCGTTTGACCTGCACCAGCACGCCTGCCGCCTGCTCGGCGCCCATCACGCCGATCCGCGCGTTCGGCCACATCCACAGGAAGCGTGGATCGTAGGCGCGCCCGCACATGCCGTAGTTACCGGCGCCGAAGCTGCCACCGATGATCACGGTGAACTTCGGCACTTTCGCGCAAGCCACTGCCGTGACCAGTTTCGCGCCGTGCTTGGCGATGCCGCCGGCCTCGTATTTCTGGCCGACCATGAAGCCGGTGATGTTTTGCAGGAACAGCAGCGGAATGCCGCGCTGGCAGGCCAGTTCGATGAAGTGCGCGCCTTTCTGCGCGGCTTCAGCGAAGAGGATGCCGTTGTTGGCCAGAATCGCGATCGGATAGCCGTGCAGATGCGCAAAACCGCAGACCAGCGTGGTGCCGAACAGCGCTTTGAATTCATCGAACACTGAACCGTCGACCAGTCGCGCAATCACTTCGCGCACGTCGAAGGGTTGCTTGGCGTCGGCGGACACCACGCCATACAACTCATCGCTGGCGTACAACGGCGCAATCGGCGTGCGTTGCTGCACTTCGCCGAGCTTGCGCCAGTTAAGGTTGGCGATGCTGCGGCGGGCGAGGGCGAGGGCGTGTTCGTCGCTCTCGGCGTAGTGGTCGGCGACCCCGGAAATCTTGCAGTGCACATCGGCGCCGCCCAGATCTTCGGCGCTGACCACTTCGCCGGTCGCGGCTTTCACCAGTGGCGGGCCGGCGAGGAAAATCGTCGCCTGATTGCGCACCATGATCGCTTCGTCGGCCATCGCCGGCACATAGGCACCGCCGGCAGTGCAGGAACCCATGACCACCGCGATCTGCGGAATGCCCATCGCGCTCATGTTGGCCTGGTTGAAGAAGATCCGCCCGAAGTGCTCGCGATCCGGGAACACTTCGTCCTGACGCGGCAGGTTGGCGCCACCCGAATCCACCAGATAGATGCACGGCAGACGATTCTGCTGCGCGATGGTCTGCGCGCGCAGGTGTTTTTTCACGGTCAGCGGGTAGTACGAACCGCCCTTAACCGTCGCGTCGTTGGCGACGATCATGCATTCGACGCCTTCGACCCGGCCAATCCCGGCAATCACGCCAGCAGCCGGGACGTCTTCACCGTACACCGCGTGGGCGGCCAACTGGCTGATTTCCAGAAACGCCGAGCCCGGATCGAGCAGGCGATTGATGCGCTCGCGCGGCAGCAGTTTGCCTCGTGAGGTGTGACGTTCCTGGGCTTTCGCGCCGCCGCCCTGCGCCACTTGGGCGAGCAGGGTGTGCAGGGCGTCGACCTGTTTGAGCATCGCCGCGCTGTTGGCAGCGAACTCCGCTGAACGAGGGTTGAGCTGAGTGTGCAGAATCATGGCTTACTCCGTAAGCAGCTACGAGTTGCAAGCTTGGCGGCAAGTTAAAGCTGTTCTCTTGCAGCTTGAAACTTGCGGCTCGCCGCTGACGAAATTCATTTCGTTTCGTTGAACAGTTCGCGACCGATCAGCATGCGACGGATCTCACTGGTGCCAGCGCCGATTTCGTACAGCTTGGCATCGCGCAGCAAGCGCCCAGCCGGGAATTCGTTGATGTAACCGTTACCGCCGAGAATCTGGATCGCGTCGAGGGCCATTTGTGTGGCGCGCTCGGCGGTGTAGAGGATCACTCCGGCGGCGTCTTTGCGGGTGGTTTCGCCACGCTCGCAAGCCTGCGCAACTGCATAGAGGTAGGCGCGGCTGGCGTTGAGTTGGGTGTACATGTCGGCGACTTTGCCCTGGATCAGCTGGAATTCGCCGATGCTTTGGCCGAACTGTTTGCGGTCGTGGATGTACGGCACGATCAGATCCATGCATGACTGCATGATCCCGGTGGGGCCACCGGACAGCACGACGCGTTCGTAATCGAGGCCGCTCATCAGCACTTTCACACCACCGTTGAGCACGCCGAGGATGTTTTCTTCCGGCACTTCGACGTCATCGAAGAACAGCTCGCAAGTGTTGGAACCGCGCATGCCGAGCTTGTCGAACTTGTTGCTGCGGCTGAAGCCTTTCCAGTCGCGCTCGACGATGAATGCGGTGATGCCGTGTGGGCCTTTTTCCAGATCGGTCTTGGCGTAGATCACGTAAGTGTTGGCGTCAGGGCCGTTGGTGATCCAGGTCTTGCTGCCGTTGAGGACGAAACGGTCGCCGCGCTTGTCGGCGCGCAGCTTCATAGAGACCACGTCGGAACCGGCATTCGGTTCGCTCATCGCCAGCGCGCCGACGTGTTCGCCGCTGATCAGTTTCGGCAGGTATTTGGATTTCTGTTCGTGGTTGCCGTTGCGGTTGATCTGGTTGACGCAGAGGTTGGAGTGCGCACCGTAGGACAGCGCTACAGAGGCCGAACCGCGGCTGATTTCTTCCATCGCCACCACGTGTGCCAGGTAACCCAGGCCCGCGCCGCCGTACTCTTCCGGCACGGTGATGCCGAGCAGGCCCATGTCACCGAATTTGCCCCACATGTCAGCAGGGAACAGGTTGTCGCTGTCGATCTGCGCCGCGCGCGGGGCGATCTCCTTGGCGACAAAGGACTGCACCTGATCGCGCAACATGTCGATGGTTTCACCGAGGGCGAAGTTCAGGGATGGATAGCTCATGGGTCACCTTTTGGCTTTTTTGTAGGGTGGGGAGGGCGATAGTTCGGCTCTCACCTTTACGTTAACGTAAGCCTGTGACGAATGGCTGTCAATCACCCTTTACGTTAACGTCAACTTAGGCGAGAGTAGCGGCAGTTCAAGATTGAAACGGAGTAGACCTTGTGGGAGCGAGCCTGCTCGCGAAAGCGTCAGATCAGTCAACATGGATGTTGAATCCACTGGCCTCTTCGCGAGCAGGCTCGCTCCCACAGGGTTAAATCCGGCAAAACCCACTAATAAAGACAATAGGGGTCGTCATGGATCAACCCAGTGCAAACCCACAACGCAGCTACACCCGTGGTTCTCAGGACAAAGCCTTGCTGGCGATGACCATCGGGCAGCAGTTCGATCACACCGTCGCGCAGTACCCCGATGGTGAAGCGCTGGTGGTACGCCATCAGCAGTTGCGTTATTCCTGGCGACAACTGGCCGATGCGGTGGATCTGCACGCCAGAGCATTGCTCGCTCTGGGTTTGCACGCCGGCGACCGCCTCGGCATCTGGGCACCGAACTGCGCGCAGTGGTGCATCACACAAATCGCCACCGCGAAAATCGGCGTGATCCTGATTAACATCAACCCGGCCTATCGCAGCTCCGAACTCGAATACGTGCTCAAGCAATCCGGCTGCCAATGGCTGGTCTGCGCCGGGGCGTTCAAGTCGTCCAACTACCACGGCATGCTGCAAGGCCTGGTGCCGGAACTGGCCGAGCAATCCATTGGCCAATTGCGCAGTGAGCGTTTGCCGGAGTTGCGCGGGGTGATCAGCCTCGATGCACAGCCACCATCAGGTTTCCTGCCGTGGTCGCAATTGACCGACATGGCAACCAGTGTCTCTCAAGAACAGCTACACGAACGCAGCGACAGCCTGCACTTCGATCAACCGGTGAACATCCAGTACACCTCCGGCACCACCGGTTTCCCCAAGGGCGCGACCCTCAGCCACTACAACATCCTCAACAACGGTTACATGGTTGGCGAAAGCATCGGCCTGACCCCGACAGATCGTCTGGTGATCCCGGTGCCGCTGTACCACTGCTTCGGCATGGTCATGGGTAATCTCGGCTGCATCACCCACGGCAGCACGATGATTTACCCCAACGACGCGTTCGACCCGTTGCTGACCCTGCAAACCGTCGCTGCAGAAAAAGCCACCGGCCTCTACGGCGTCCCGACCATGTTCATCGCCATGCTCGACCAGCCGCAACGCGCCGAATTTGATCTGTCGAGCCTGCGCACCGGGATCATGGCCGGCGCAACGTGCCCGATCGAAGTGATGCGCCGGGTCATCAGCGAGATGCACATGAGCGAAGTGCAGATCGCGTATGGCATGACCGAAACCAGCCCGGTGTCGCTACAAACCGGGCCGAACGATGAGCTGGAATTACGCGTGACCACCGTTGGCCGCACGCAGCCACAACTGGAAAGCAAGATCATCGATGAAGCCGGCAACCTCGTGTCGCGCGGCACCATCGGCGAACTCTGCACCCGTGGTTACAGTGTGATGCTCGGCTATTGGCAAAACCCACAAGCCACTGCTGAAGCGATCGATGAAGCGGGCTGGATGCACACCGGCGATCTGGCGAGCATGAACGAGGAGGGTTACGTCAATATCGCCGGACGTAACAAAGACATGATCATTCGCGGTGGCGAGAACATTTATCCGCGTGAACTGGAAGAGTTTTTCTTCACTCACCCGGCGGTGGCGGACGTGCAGGTGATCGGCATTCCGTGCTCGCGTTACGGTGAGGAGATTGTCGCCTGGATCAAATTCCACCCCGGCCACAACGCTTCGGAACTGGAGCTGCAAACCTGGTGCAAGGAGCGCATCGCGCACTTCAAGATGCCCCGGCACTTCAAGTTCGTCGAAGAGTTTCCGATGACGGTGACGGGCAAGATTCAGAAATTCAGGATGCGTGAAATTAGCATCGAAGAACTGAAAACTATCGAGCGGTAACCGCAACCTCTGTGGGAGCGAGCTTGCTCGCGAAGGCGTCAGGTCAGCCAATATCTTTGTTGATGACACACCGCTATCGCGAGCAGGCTCACTCCTACAGGGGATCGGTGTTGGAAACAGGAATCACAGAAAGCACAAAGGGGAGCCGAGGCTCCCCTTTAATTTTGTCGTCGCGTGCTCTTTTTTATTATTGAGGGTCGGTCTGTTGTTGTTTTTGGCAACCGTGGCCCTTTACCGCTGTTTTTGGCGACCCCCATCCGGGGTCAAGAGCAAACGTATTTTTTTGAGCGCTGATCTGCTTTCTCGTTAAACGATCCAACCGATTCGGGAGCTACCTGAAGGTAGTTTTATTGTTCTCTGCCCGGTTGCGGGTCACTCCTGAGAGCACCCTGAAAAGCACACCTTCTCCAAAAAAATCTGTTAGCTGCGTCTCTGCCGTGTTGTTTTTGTTATGTCAGAGTCGGTACGTCTTATTTTTATTGGTTTGCCGCTTTTTATTCTTGTTATGCCATAGAGATAGCAGAAGCCGTGCCAACTTTTAAAATCCTTTGCAAATCAATGGCTTGAGAATTTCAGTAAATTTTCACTCCGGCGAAAACCAGACAATTTGTTTCCGTGTTACTCGCTTCAACCCACATTCCGGACACAGCGGTAACACCTTGTCCCCTCACTGTGCGCTGCGAGCCTTGGCTACGCGCGAACCGCTCGGGCGCCCGAGTACCGCGCTGATCTGCTGACCCGCGGCAATCAAGGCGTCCAGGTCGATACCGGTCTCGATACCCAGCCCGTTGAGCAGGTACACCACGTCTTCCGTAGCAACGTTACCGCTCGCGCCTTTGGCGTACGGACAGCCGCCGAGCCCCGCAATAGAGCTGTCGAACACCGAAATGCCTTCGAGCAGGCTGGCATAGATGTTGGCCATGGCCTGACCGTAGGTGTCGTGGAAGTGTCCGGCGAGTTTGTCGCGCGGAACCTGCGCCGATACCACTTCGAACAAGCGGCGAGTCGCGCCAGCGGTGCCGGTGCCAATGGTGTCGCCCAGCGAAACCTCGTAGCAGCCCATCGCGTACAACTCGCGCGCGACCCTCGCCACTTGTTCCGGCGCGACCGTGCCTTCATACGGGCAACCGAGCACGCAGGACACGTAACCGCGCACGGTAACGCCGTGCTGTTGCGCCGCTTCCATGATCGGCGCAAAGCGCGCCAGACTTTCGCTGATCGAGCAGTTGATATTGCGTTGCGAGAAGGCTTCGGAGGCGGCAGCAAATACCGCGACTTCCTTGACGCCGGCGGCGATGGCGTCTTCGAAGCCGCGCAGGTTCGGCGCCAGTGCGCCATAGGTCACGCCGGGTTTGCGCTGGATCTGCGCGAACACGTCGGCGGAACCGGCCATTTGCGGCACCCATTTGGGCGAAACGAAACTGCCGACTTCTATATAGCCAAGGCCAGCCGCGCTCAAGGCGTCGACCAGTTGCACCTTGTTGGCGACGCTGATCGGTTGGGCTTCATTCTGCAGGCCATCGCGCGGGCCGACTTCGATCAGGCGTACTTGGGAGGGGAGGGACATGGGACTGACCTGCTCTTTTGAATTCGTGGAGATCTTTTGTAGGAGTGAGCCTGCTCGCGATAGCGGTGTGTCAGAAATACTTGTTCGACTGACACACCGCTATCGCGAGCAGGCTCACTCCTACAGGGGATTTGTGTTGTTTGTCAGATAGCCTGCTGGCTCTTGAGCGTCTGCTCCAGCGCCTGCACGCAGCGCTCCTCGGCGGTATCGAGTTCCAGCTTCATCTGTTCGATATCCAGCAACTGCTGCTCCAACTGCTCGCGGCGCTCAGTGATTTTCGCCAGCATGCTGTTGAGCTGTTTGGTGTTACCGCTGGACGGGTCGTAGAGTTCGATCAGTTCACGGCATTCGGCCAGCGAGAAGCCGATGCGTTTACCGCGCAGGATCAGCTTCAGGCTGACCTTGTCGCGTGGCGAATAGATGCGTTCCTGGCCACGGCGCTCAGGACTGAGCAGGCCTTGCTCTTCATAAAAGCGGATTGCCCGGGTGGTGATGTCCAGCTCGCGGGCGAGGTCGGAGATGCTGTAAGTCTGGCTGCTCATGGAAGCGCTCGGAAAAAGGTCTTGGCGCTAAGCTAATGGCAGGTTGACGTTTACGTCAAGCGGGATGAATTGTTGTTGTCAGTGCCGGCCTCTTCGCGAGCAAGCTCGCTCCCACATGGTTCTGTGAACACCACAACTCCAGTGTGGGAGCGAGCTTGTCTCCGGGCGGCGTTCCGACGGAGAACGATGACGCGGTAAAAAGCCCTACACCTTATCCAGCTTCTTCTCCTGCGCCGTCACCTGCTGGCACAACTCGATCATCTGCTCGCGCATCCAGCGATTCGCCGGATCCTGATCGGTGCTTTCATGCCAATACAGATGCGTCTCCACCGGCGGCACATCATTGACCGGCAGATTAAACGCCTGCAGCTCATGCCGACGGGCAAAGCGCTCCGGCACGGTCATGACCATATCGGTCTGCTGCATCACTTGCGACGCCATCAGATAATGCTGCGAGCGCAGGGCGATCTTGCGTTGAATGCCCATTTTGCCCAGCGCCAGATCGACATAGCCCAAACCACTGCGACGGCTGGAAATGTGGATATGCGTCAGCGACAAGTAATCATCCAGCGAGAGTTTTTCCTTGCCTGCCATCGGATGCCCTTTGCGCATCGCACACACGTAACGGTCTTCCATCAGTTTGACGTGACGCACCTGCGGGTCAGTGTTGAGCGGTGCATCCACAGCAAAATCCAGACGCCCGGCGGCCAGTTCCTTGGTGGTCTCGCGGCGCTTGGACAGGAAACTCTCGATGATCACTGTCGGCGCCAGACGTCTCAGGCGCTGGAACAGCGGCGGCAAAATCACCGCCTCGGTGAGGTCGGTCATGCTGATGCGGTACGTCTTGACCGCTTGTGCCGGGTTGAAAATGCGGCTTTCCTGAACCGACACACGCAACAGCGACAGCGCGTTGCGCACCGGGCCGATGATGTTCTGCGCCATCGGCGTCGGCACCATGCCCTGAGCGGTACGCACAAAGAGCGGGTCATTGAAGGTTTCGCGCAACCGCGCCAACGCGTTGGACACCGCCGGCTGGGTGATGCCGACAATCTGCCCGGCACGGGTCAGGTTGGCTTCGGTGTAGATCGCGTCGAAGACGATGAAAAGGTTGAGGTCGACCTTACTCAGATTCATAACGCGGCTTCTCTTGTTATTTAGGGCAGTGTTTTGGGGGCTGGCAATCAGCCGATCATATATCGGTGATGAATGTTTATACACGCCGAGAATAGGCTAGGTAAATTATCAACGCTGTTCTAGCATCGATTGCATGACTTAAACAACCTCTGCCAAAGAACTGCCTTAACCATCGGGAGCTGCTCATGGATTTCGCTTATTCGCCCAAGGTGCAAGAACTGCGTGAGCGCGTGACCGCGTTCATGGACGCTTACGTTTACCCGGCCGAAGCCGTGTTCGAACGCCAGGTCGCCGAAGGTGATCGCTGGCAGCCGACGGCGATCATGGAGGAGCTCAAAGCCCGTGCCAAAGCTGAAGGCTTGTGGAATCTGTTCTTGCCTGAATCGGAACTCGGCGCCGGCCTGAGCAACCTCGAATACGCGCCATTGGCGGAAATCATGGGTCGCTCGCTGCTCGGCCCCGAGCCGTTCAACTGCTCGGCGCCGGACACCGGCAACATGGAAGTGCTGGTGCGCTACGCCAACGAAGAACAGAAACAGCGCTGGCTCGAACCACTGCTGCGCGGCGAGATCCGCTCGGCGTTCGCCATGACCGAACCGGACGTAGCCTCGTCCGACGCCACCAACATGGCCGCCCGTGCCGTGCGTGATGGCGATGAATGGGTGATCAACGGTAAAAAATGGTGGACGTCCGGCGCCTGTGATCCGCGCTGCAAAATCCTTATTTTCATGGGCCTGAGCAACCCCGATGCGCCGCGCCACGCCCAGCACTCGATGATCCTTGTGCCGGTCGACACCCCCGGGGTGAAAATCGTTCGTCCGCTGCCGGTGTTCGGCTACGACGACGCGCCACACGGCCACGCCGAAGTGCTGTTCGACAACGTGCGCGTGCCGTACGAAAACGTCCTGTTGGGTGAAGGACGCGGCTTTGAAATTGCCCAGGGCCGTCTTGGCCCAGGCCGGATTCACCACTGCATGCGCTCGATAGGTATGGCTGAGCGTGCATTGGAATTGATGTGCAAGCGCGCGGTAAGTCGCACCGCGTTCGGTAAACCGCTGGCGCGTCTGGGCGGTAACGTCGACAAGATCGCCGACTCGCGGATGGAAATCGACATGGCACGCCTGTTGACGCTGAAAGCGGCGTACATGATGGACACCGTCGGTAACAAAGTGGCGAAGAGCGAGATCGCGCAAATCAAAGTCGTCGCGCCGAACGTCGCACTGCGGGTGATCGACCGGGCGATCCAGATGCATGGCGGGGCAGGGGTGTCGAACGATTTCCCGCTGGCCTACATGTACGCCATGCAACGCACCCTGCGCCTGGCCGACGGCCCGGACGAAGTGCACCGCGCGGCGATCGGCAAGTTCGAGATCGGCAAGTATGTGCCGAAGGAAATGTTGCGCAGCGAGCGCTGATCCACCTGATCGTTCCCACGCTCTGCGTGGGAATGCATCCCGTGACGCTCCGCGTCACAGTGGACGCAGAGCGTCCATGGCGGCGTTACCACGCGGAGCGTGGGAACGATCTGGCGGATATCAGTAAACCCAAACCTCAACACGCCGATTCTTGATCCGCCCCTCATCGACATTGTTCGCCGCCACCGGCATCAACGCGCCAAACCCGCGCACCTCGCGCAGCACCACGCCGTTCTTCACCAGTTCCCGGCGCACCGCCATCGCCCGCAGCTTCGACAGCAGGTCCGCACGTGCCGGGTCATCCTTGGCATCCCCAAACCCGACCAATGTCACTGCGCGCTCGGTCTTGTCGTGGCGCTTTATATAGTCGAACACCCGCGCCAGATCCTGACGCGCCTTGTTATCGAGATTCGCGCTGCCTTCCTCGAAACGGAAGTTCACCGTCAGACGCTGGGCGTGACGGCTGAGGGATTGATAACCCTCGGGCATCAGCGCGTTCGGCGCGACGCTCATGGCGTGCACGGTCTGGCTGATAAAACCGTTGGCTGCCACAATCGCCTGGCCTTGACGACTTTGCGCAAACGTCACCAAGGCTTTTGCCCACGGATTGTTGCTGTCGGGTGGCAGATAGAAGAACAAGCGCCGCGACAGTGGATAGTCTTCGGTGGCGATCAAGCTATTCAGCGGCAACATCGATTGCGACGCACCATCGGCTATCGCCACGGCTTTGGCCTGGCGCACGTAGGGCAAACCGATGAAGCCGATGCCCTGCGGATCCGCGCTGACGGCGTCGGACAATTGCTCGCTGGATTCAAACCTTTTCGCCGCGTTGCTCAGACTTTTCCCACGACGACTGAGGACCAACTCCTTAAACGTGTCATAGGTGCCGGACTGATCATCGCGCGCATATAAATGAATCGCACCGCCACGCCCGCCCAGGTCTTCCCAGCTTTTTACCTCACCACTGAAGATCCGTGCCAATTGCTCGATGTCCAGTTGCTGCAGCGGATTGTCAGGATGAAGGATGATCGCCAGACCATCGATGGCAATGACCTGCTCGGCGGCGGGGCTTTTCAGATCGCCCAGTGATTGCAGGGCCTGCAATTCGCCGTCCTTGATCTCGCGGGAGGACGCGGCCAGGTCGGCGCTGGCGCTTTTCAACGCGGTGAAACCGGTGCTGGAACCGTGGGCCGCGACTTCGACGACCACGCGTTTGCCTTCTTGGGTCTGGCCGACAATGCGCAGTTCGTTGGCGGTGTCCGGGGTTTCGCGATGGATTTTCTGCAGGCCCTGTTCTTGCAACAGGCCTTCGACCAGTGCCGGGCCGAGTTCGGCGCCGATGGTGTTGGAGCCTTGAATGCGCAGCACGGGGCCGTTTTCAGGAAGGGGCAGGGCGGCGGCAGAGACCGTCAGCCAAGCACTCAAGAGAAACACGCACAGAACACGCAGGGTCATGCCGGCACCGAATCAGGCCAAGGGGATTGCCGGGGAGATTAAGTCAGGCGCATGACCAAAAGATGACAACTAACCAATGTAGGAGTGAGCCTGCTCGCGATAGCAGTGTACCGGTCAAATTTACGTTGACTGATTCACCGCTATCGCGAGCAGGCTCACTCCTACAGGTATTGCGTAAGACTGGGGATCAGCTTAGTTCAAGCCAGATAGGCGCGTGATCGGACGGTTTTTCCATCCCGCGCAATTCATAGTCGACACCCGCTGCCTTCACCCGCGGCAACAAACCATGCGAGGCCAGAATCACATCGATGCGCAGCCCGCGCTTCGGTTCATCCTCGAAACCACGGCTGCGGTAATCGAACCAGCTGAACATGTCCGTCACGTCCGGGTTCAAGTGACGATAGCTGTCGGTCAAACCCCAGTTCTTCAGACGTGCCATCCACTCGCGCTCTTCCGGCAGGAAGCTGCATTTACCGGTTTTCAGCCAGCGCTTCATGTTGTCCGGGCCGATGCCGATGTCGCAGTCTTCCGGGGAAATGTTCACGTCGCCCATCACTACCACGGGCTGTTCGTTGTGGAACTGGCTTTCCAGCAGTGCTTGCAGATCGCTGTAGAAACGCTGCTTGGCGGGGAATTTGGTCGGATGGTCGCGGCTTTCGCCCTGTGGGAAATAGCCGTTCATGATCGTCACCGGCACGCCATTGGCGTCGGCGAAGGTGCCCCAGATAAAGCGGCGCTGAGCGTCTTCTTCGTCAGTGGCGAAACCTTTGTGGATCGCAATCGGTTCCTGACGCGAGAGCATCGCCACGCCGTAATGGCCTTTCTGGCCGTGGAAATACACGTGGTAGCCGAGGGCGCGGACTTCTTCCAGCGGGAACTGGTCGTCGTGGACTTTGGTTTCCTGCAGGCCGATGACGTCCGGCTGGTGTTTTTCGATCAGCGCTGCCAGCTGATGCGGACGGGCGCGCAGTCCGTTGATGTTGAAGGAAACGATCTTCATGGTCGGCAGTCCTGGCAAAAGGGCGATGCTAGCTGACATGGGGGAGATGGGCCAGTGTGGGAGAAATCATTTTGGTCTGTGGGATTTGTGTTGCGGGTAAGTGCCTCTTCGCGAGCAAGCTCGCTCCCACAGGGGAACGCGATCGAAATGTGGGAGCGAGCTTGCTCGCGAAGAGGCCAGCAAAATCGATGAAGATCCCGAGTTGGGCTATACCTGTGGGGAACCACGCCACCCGCAAAAGGTTCGTACCAACAAGAGCGTCGCCATTTGCACGCGCCCCGGGGAGAATCACCGTCATGCCTGAAACCCAGACCGCCATCGCCGACATTCATATGCTCGACCGCGGTTATTCCCGCGAAGCCCGATCGCTGCTCTATCAGGCCTATCGCCACGAGCCGACCTTCGGCTACCTGTTTGAAGCCGAGCGCCCCGGCTACGAGCAACGGGTACGGGCGACGGTGCGGGAGCTGGTCAAACAACACTTTCTGCAGGAACTGCCGGCCATCGGCCTGCTGGTCAACGACCGTCTGATCGGCATCGCCCTGATCGCGCCGCCACAACGCCGTCTGGGTATCACCGAAAGCTGGGCGTGGCGCCTGCGCATGGTGCTCAGCACCGGCTTCCGCTGCACACGCCGTTATCTGGAATACCACGATGCCGTTGCTGCCTGCGTACCCAGCGATTCGGTGCACATGCTGCCGCTGCTGGGCATTCACCCACAATTTCAGGGCAAGCACTTTGGCGAGCAACTGCTGACCGCCGTGCACAACTGGTGCGCGGTGGATGAAACCTCGCAGGGCGTGGTGCTCGACACCGGCAACCCGCGTTACCTGGAATTCTATAAAAGACAGGGTTACGAGGAGATCGGCGAGGTTGCCGTCGGGCCGGTGCGCGAACACGTATTTTTCCACGCCAATCCGCAGGTGTTACAAACTGCAACAGCATGACAATCGAACTTCTTGGGAAATTTCCTGTTCTATCACGCTCCCAAGCCCGTGATAGCATCCGCGCCTATGAAGTTTCCAGGAAGATTTACCAGTGGCGTGCTCGTGCTGTTAACCAGCTGCGCGGCGCTGGCGCAAAGTGAATTGGATGTGCGGATCAAACCGTCCAACGATGAACTCAAGGCCAATATAGAAGGCTATATCGGCAGCCTCGGCGATCGTGACGAAGAAGCCCTGCAGCGCTTCAGTCGCGGTGCCGAAGAGCAGGCGCGCAAAGCGGCCCAGGCGTTGGGCTACTACCAGCCGCAGATTGAAAGTGACGTCAAGGGCGGCGACAAACCGCGCCTGGTGCTGAACATCGATCCCGGCGAGCCGATTCGCCTGCGCAACGTCACCATTCGTGTCGACGGCCCGGCGGCCTCCCTCAAATCCTTTCGTGTACCGAAAAGCGACGTGCTCAAGTCCGGCGCGGTGCTCAACCATGGGCGTTACGAAGACGCCAAAAGACTTATTCAGAATCAGGCCTCGCGCTTCGGTTTCTTCAGTGGCCATTTCACCAGCCAGAAACTTCTGGTCGACCCGCGCGCCGGTGTCGCCGATGTCGAACTGATCTACGAAAGCGGCCCGCGTTATGCGCTGGGCAAAGTCAAATTTGAAGGCGACACGCCGTTCGACGAAGACCTGCTGCAACGCATGGTGCCGTTCAAAGAGGGCGAGCCGTACGACTCCGAGCTGATCGCCGAACTCAATCGCGACCTGCAATCGAGCGGCTATTTTGAAGGCATACGCGTCGATGCCGCACCAACCGCAGCGAAGAACGACGTGATCCCGGTCGACGTCAAACTCGACACGCGCAAGCCACGCACCATGGGTCTGGGCCTCGGTTATTCGACTGACGTCGGCCCGCGCATCAAAGCCAACTGGACACGCCACTGGGTCAACCCGCAGGGCGACAGCTATGGCTGGGAAGCCGAACTCTCGGCGCCGCGGCAAAACGTCGGGCTGTTCTACGATATTCCGCTCGACCCGCCACTGACCGACAAACTGCGTTGGGCCGGCGGCTATCAATTCGAAGACATCGACGGCTCCGACACCTTGAGCAAACTGCTGACCTTCGGCCCGGAATGGCACAGCAAATTGCCGAGCGGCTGGCAGCGGGTGATCTCGCTGAAATGGCAGCGCGAAGAATATGAACTCGGCGATGACTCCGGCCTGAGTACCTTGCTGATGCCCGGCATCAGTTACTCGTACCTGAAAAGCGACAACCGCATCGACCCGCACAACGGCTATCGCCTGAGTTTTGAAAGCAAAGTGGCCAAGGAAGGACTGGGTTCCGACAACAACCTTTTATATGGCACCGCACTGGTCAAAGGCCTGACCACCGTGTTCGACAAACACCGCTTCCTCGGTCGCGTACAGGTCGGCGGCAGCGCCACCAACGGCTACAACTCGGTGCCGCCGTCGCTGCGCTTCTTTGCCGGTGGCGATCAGAGCGTGCGCGGTTACGATTACCAGAGCCTGTCGCCGGAAAACTCCAAGGGTGATCGCATCGGTGGCCGCTACATGGTCGCCGGCAGCGTCGAGTATCAATACTCAATCGCCGAAAAATGGCGCGTCGCGACCTTCGTCGACCAAGGCAACTCCTTCAATAAACTCGAACTGCCGAACCTCAAGACCGGGGTCGGTATTGGTGTGCGCTGGGTCTCTCCGGTCGGGCCGATCCGCCTCGACCTGGCCCACGCACTCGACGACGACGGCGGCATCCGGCTGCACTTTTCCATGGGGCCTGAGCTGTGAAGCGTGGTTTGAAAATGACGGCGCTGGCGGTGTTGGCGCTGCTGTTGTTGATGGTATTGAGTGTCACCGCGGTACTCGGCACGGCGGCCGGCAGCCGCTGGGTGCTGGGCCTCGTACCGGGCTTGAGCGTGGAAAATTTCCAGGGCCGCCTCGGCGGGCAGTGGAGCGCCGATCATCTGCTGTGGCAGCAGGACAGCAGCCGCGTCGAGCTGAACCAGGCGATCTTCGCCTGGTCGCCGCTGTGCCTGACGCGCATGACCCTGTGCATCGAACAGCTCAAGGCTGATCAGGTCATCCTGCAATTCCCTCCGAGCGAAGAAACCACCGAGAGCGGCCCGATCAAACTGCCGGATCTGCAATTGCCGGTGGCCATCGAACTGGGCGACGTACAGGTCGGCAGCCTGTTGTTCAACGGCAGCGAACAGCTCAAGGGCTTGCAACTGGCGGCGCACTGGACCGCTCAGGGCATGCAGATCGACAGCGTGAAATTGCAGCGCGACGACCTCAGCCTGAACCTGTCCGGCACACTCGCGCCGACCGGCAACTGGCCGCTGAACATCGCCGGTGACCTCACGTTGCCGTCACCGGGCACGGGGCCGTGGACACTGGCGTTGAAGATTGATGGCGACCTGTTGAAAACCCTCAACCTGCACGCGGACAGCCGTGGTTACCTCGACGGCCAGTTGAGTGGTGAATTGCAACCGCTGGCGGAAAACCTCCCGGCCAAGGTGCGCATCACTAGCGACGCGTTCAAGCCAAGCGCCGATCTGCCGGACACCCTGCAACTCAATCAACTGATGTTGACCGGCGAAGGCGACCTGAAAAACGGTTACCAGCTCAATGGCAACGCGACGCTGCCCGCCGACAAAGGCCCGGTGGCGCTGCTGCTCAAAGGCAGAGTCGACGCCAGCGGCGCGCAAATTGCCGGTCTCGACCTGACGGCCAACGATAAACAAAGCCTCAAACTCACCGGCAGTGTTGACTGGAGCAAAGGCCTCAGCGCACAAGCCAATATCAACTGGCAGGATTTCCCGTGGCATCGGCTCTATAACGAAATCGACGAGCCCCAAGTCGCCTTGCGTACCTTCACTGGCGAAGTCTCCTACACCGATGGGCAATACCTCGGTAACTTCGACGCCGCACTGGATGGCCCGGCGGGTGCGTTTACCCTGAGCAGTCCGTTCAGCGGCAGCCTGAAACAGATCGCTTTGCCGCAACTGAAAATGCAAGCCGGGCAGGGCAAGGCTGAAGGGCACGTCAATGTACAGTTTGCTGACGGCATCGCTTGGGACACGGCATTGGATCTGTCGGCGCTCAACCCGGCGTACTGGGTTGCTGAATTGCCGGGCACTTTGGCCGGGCCGCTGAAAAGCACGGGCGAAATGAAAAACGAGCGCCTGAGTCTCACTGCCGACCTCGACTTGAAAGGCAAACTGCGCGGTCAGCCGGCAATCTTCCAGGCCAAGGCCGACGGCGCTGGCGAGCAGTGGAACCTCAACGCCCTGCAAATCCGCCTCGGCGACAACAGCATCAACGGCAAGGGCAGCCTGCAACAGAAACTCACCGGGCAGGTCGATATCAAGCTGTCGCGTCTGGCTCAGCTCTGGCCGCAACTGCGCGGGCAGGTCACTGGCCAGGTCAACGTCGCCGGTACGCTGAAGGCGCCGCAGGGCAAACTCGACCTGCAAGGTTCGCAACTGGCCTTCCAGGACAATCGCCTGCAAAGCCTCAACCTCGACGCCACCCTCGACAGCGCGCAACGGGCGAAAATCGATCTGAAAGGCAGCGGCATTCAGGCCGGCGACACCAACCTCGGGGTGTTGACCGCGAGTGCTCAGGGCGACATCAAGAACCAGAAACTCAACCTCGACCTGATCGGGCCGAAGTTGAAACTGGCCCTCGGTCTGGATGGCAATCTGGACAAGGGCAACTGGCGCGGTCGCCTGGCCAACGGCGATATTCAGGCCGGTGGCCAGGACTGGAAACTGCAAAGCCCGGCCAAGCTCGAACGTCTGGCTGACGGCAAAATCAACTTTGGCGCGCATTGCTGGATGTCCGGCGACGCCAGCCTGTGCGGTGAAGATCAGCGGCTGATGCCGGAGCCGAAACTGCGCTACCACCTCAAGCAGTTCCCGATCGAAAGTCTGGCGCAATGGCTGCCCAAAGATTTTGCCTGGAAGGGCAAGCTCAACGCCGATCTGCAACTGGATCTGCCGGCCAGCGGCCCCAACGGTGTGGTCAGCATTGACGCCAGCGGCGGAACTTTGCGCATGAAGGAAAAGGATCAGTGGCTGGACTTCCCGTACCAGACGCTGAAACTCACCAGCAAACTCACGCCGAAGCGCGTCGACACCGAACTGAATTTCGTCGGCGGCAAACTCGGTGAACTGATGGTGCAGGCGCAGCTCAACCCGTTGCCGAAAAACAAACCGTTGAGCGGCTCGTTCCGCCTCTCCGGTCTGGACCTGTCGGTGGCGCGGCCGTTTGTGCCAATGGTCGAAAAACTCACCGGGCGCCTCAATGGTAGCGGCACGATTTCCGGCGGATTGCTCGCGCCGCTGGTCAACGGCACCGTACAACTGAGCGATGGTGAAGTGTCCGGCGCCGAGTTGCCGATGGAGCTGCAGAACCTGCAACTCACCGCCCTGATTGCTGGCGAATCGGTACGTCTCGACGGCGGCTGGAAAAGTGGCAAGAGCGGGCAGGGCAGCTTGACGGGGAACGTCGCCTGGGGCCAGGCACTGATGGTCGATCTGGCGTTGAAAGGCACGCAATTGCCGGTCACCGTCGAGCCGTACGCGAAACTTGAAGTGGCGCCGGACCTGAAGATTTCCATGGCCGGCGACGAGCTGAAAATCGCCGGCAAAGTGCAGGTGCCCAAAGGCGAAATTACCGTGCGTGAATTGCCGCCATCAACGGTAAAAGTCTCCGATGACACGATCATCGTCGGTGCGCAGACCGAAGAGGGTAAACCGCCGATGGCCATGAAGATGGACATCGACGTGGTGGTTGGCGAAGACAAACTGGCCTTCGCCGGTTTTGGTCTGACCGCCAACGTGCAAGGTCATGTGCACATCGGCGACAACATGGATACTCGCGGTGAGCTGTGGCTCAACGACGGCCGCTACAGCGCTTACGGCCAGCGTCTGCAAGTGCGGCGTGCGCGGCTGTTGTTCGCCGGCCCCCTCGATCAGCCGTATCTGGACATCGAAGCGATCCGCCAGACCGACGACGTGATCGCCGGTATTCGCCTGAGCGGCAGCGCTGAGCAGCCGACCACGCAGATCTTCTCGGAACCGGCGATGAGTCAAGAGCAGGCATTGTCGTATCTGGTACTCGGTCGTCCGCTGAGCACCAACGGCGAAGACAACAACATGCTCGCGCAAGCAGCGTTGGGTCTGGGCTTGATGGGTAGCTCCGGAGTTACCAGCAGCCTGGCCAAGGATCTGGGAATTCAGGATTTCCAGCTCGACACGGCGGGCAGCGGCAACACCACCAGTGTGGTGGCCAGCGGCAATATCTCCGAGAAGCTCAGTTTGCGTTATGGCGTGGGCGTGTTTGAACCGGCCAACACCATCGCGCTGCGCTACAAGCTGAGCAAGAAGGTTTACGTCGAAGCGGCCAGTGGCGTGGCGAGTTCGCTGGATATTTTCTACAAGCGCGATTTCTAATGCGCGTTCCCCATAGCCGGGTCGCGTCGCTGCGATCCGGCTTTTGCAGAATGGATTAGACTCACCGCAACTTGAAAGCAGCGCGGTTGGCGGCTGCCCGAGGATAACGGGGGCGCAAATGGTCCGCTTGAGTATGGTCTTGCTCGGTCACGACTTTGTCCGCAAGCGTTGGTCCGCGCTGGCGTTGACGGGCATTGTCTGGGGCGCGGCCGGTGTGGGCATCTTCATTGATGCGCTGGACGGCGTGTTGTATTTCCCGCTGCATCTTTTCGGTTATCTGTTGTTGCTCGAAGCGCTGATCCTGCTGCTGGTGCCGGCACCACAAGCCGGGACCGCTGCGACCCTGCGCAGAGCGCGCGGACTGGCTTTTCTCTTGCTGGGGCTGCTGATCGTCGACCGGCAACACGCCGCCGGGCTGATTCTGGCGGTGCTGTTTGGCGGGGCTTTCATCATTGATGGGGTCTTCAGGCTGGCGGCTGCGGTGGTGGTGCGCTTTGTCGGTTGGCAAGTGTCGCTGCTGGCGGGGTTGTTCGAAATCGGCTTTGGCGTGTTTATCCTTGAGCCGTATCCGACGCTGTATAAGGGCACGGTGCCGTTTTGCATTGGCATGAGCCTCTTTCTCACCGGTTGCGCCTTGTTGCGGCAAGCCGTGCGCTTCAAAAACCAGCCGCCGCTGACAAGCCCTTTGTCAGTCAATGCGCCGGCCAGCAGCGACGCGTTGGTCATTCATGTCTGGACCCCCAGCGGCACCGTCGATGACACCTTGGTGCGCAATCGCCTGCTCAATCGCTACATCGCGGCGGTCGATATCAACGGCGTGATCTCCGCCGGCCATGCGGCACTAGAATGTGGCCCGGACATTTACATCAGCCATTACCCGTTGGACGACATCGATCGTTCGGCAGGGGATTTTGTGCGCTTGCTGCGGGCGACGCCGAACAACGATGTTGCCGGCAGGTTTCTGCCCGACTATGCAGGCGAGGTGGCCGACTGGTGTCCGTCTTCGGTGCAGGTCAGTTTTGCCCATTACGACGCCCGGCGCCTGCATGCGTTCTGGACGGAGTATCGGCAGAACAGCACTTACAACCTCACCAGCCGCAACTGTTCCAGCGCCGTCGCCCATAGTCTCGAAGCGGCCTTGGAAGGGGCGATGAACCGGGGGCATTCGAGCATGCTGGATTTCGCCCGGGTCATTTTCAGCCCCGAGTTCTGGGTTGCCGCGCAAGTGCGCAAACGGGCAGAGGCGATGGCCTGGACGCCCGGACTGGTGCTCGACTATGCGCGAGCGTTGCATGCCGCCATCGAGCCGGCACCGCCGGGCTGGCACAGCATTTATGCGGTGAGCAAGCGGGCCTTTGGGTATGTGGCCACTGCGTTGCGGGGGCGTGAGGTGCATCCGGTGCAGCCGCCGTCTGTGCATCCTTCCGACGAATCCTGACCGACTTCACACCGAGTCGCTCCAATCGCGAGCAGGCGAAGGCCTACATTTGAAATGCGTTCCCTTGTAGGAGTGAGCCTGCTCGCGATGGCGTCCGCCTGAGCGCCGCAAAAACCAACTCCACTGGTCAACTAATTGCAAAGCAACCTAACTATTGCGTTGACATTCGCTGCCTAGGCAGTAACATCTCGACATACATTCACTGCCTAGGCAGTTATTAGGTGAGCAAATGAAGCATTTCACCCCGGACGAATTCAAACACTGCCATCTCGGCCTGTTGCTTGGCCGTGCCGCGCTGCTCAAGGACCGGATCATCGACACCCACATGGAACCCCACGGCATCACCGCCGCGCAGTTCAAGGTGTTGATCATCATGGCCCAGTTCGGCGTCGATACCCCGGCCGAGCTGTGCCGGCATCTGTCGCTCGACAGCGGTTCGATGACGCGCATGCTCGATCGTCTGGAGCAGAAAGACTTCCTTGCTCGCCAGCGCAGCGAAGGCGATCGCCGTCAGGTGCAACTGAAACTGACCGAGCAAGGCCAGCAACTGGCCGATCGCCTGCCGCACATCGGCGCCGATGCGATGAATGAACTGGCCGGCGCCGTCACTCCGGACGAGTTGAAGACCCTGGAATACATCCTCAAGAAAATCCTGCTGGCAGCCGGTGACCCGATCACTATCCAGCGGTTAGGTGAACACAATGAGCGGTAAAACCTTGCGCAGCAGCCTGACGCTGGTGCTGTCGGCGATGATCCTCGCCGGTTGCGCCAACTACAGCGGCCTCGACACTTCAGGCGCGAGCCTTGATGCGAAAAACCTGAAAGTCGGCCAATCCCTCACCGGCGTGACCCTGTCGCCGGCCGCGTGGCCGAAAAGCGACTGGTGGACCAGCCTCGGCGATCCGCAACTCGACGGTCTGATCCGCGAAGCGCTGCACGACAGCCCGGACATGCAGATCGCCGAAGCTCGCGCGCATCAGGCCAGCGCCGCTGCGTACGCCGCCGATGCCGAACGTTATCCGACCCTAGACGCCAGCGCCGGCATCAGCCGTTCGCGCCTGGCCAAGGATCAAGACCCGCGAGGGCAGGGCGATGCCTACGCCACCGTGCGCAATGTCAGCGCCGGTTTCAATTACAACTTCGACCTCTGGGGCGGCCAGCGTGATGCCTGGGAAGCCGCACTCGGTCAGGCCCGCGCCGCCGAAGTCGATCGACAGGCTGCACAATTGACGCTTGCTGCCGATGTCGCTCGTGCCTACAGCGATCTCGGTCAGGCGCACATCGTTTATGACCTGGCGAACGAAGACCTCAAGCGCACTAAACAAATGCTCGACCTGAGCCAGCGTCGCCTGAGCTCCGGCATCGACAGCCAGTACCAGTTCCAGCAAACCCAGAGTCTGGAAGCCAGTTCCGAAGCCAGCCTGATCGACGCAGAAAAACGCCTGAACAGCGCAAAAATTGCGTTGGCCGTGCTGCTCGGCAAAGGCCCGGATCGCGGCAACGAAATTGCCCGACCAAAAGTGCTGCAAGCCAGCGCCGTCGCGGTGCCGTCGGTATTGCCGGCGGAACTGCTCGGTCGTCGCCCGGATCTGGTCGCCGCGCGCTGGCGCGTCGAAGCGTCGAGCAAAGACATCGACTCGGCGAAAACCCGCTTCTATCCCAACTTGAACCTGTCGGCCTCGGCCGGTGCCGAGTCTTTGTTGGGTGATGCGATGTTCGGTTCGGCCAGTCGCTTCTTCAACATTGCCCCGACCATCTCGGTGCCGATCTTCGACGGCGGACGCCTGCGCGCCAACCTCGATGCGCGCGACGCCGATTACGATCTGGCGGTGGCGCAGTACAACAAAAGTCTGGTGAAGGCACTGGGCGATGTCAGCGACACGATCAACCAGTTGCGTGACATCGGCCGGCAGATCGGTGCGCAGCAACACGCCACCGAGATTGCTCAGGATTCTTACAACACCGTCGTCCAGCGTTACGGTTCCGGCATCGGCAACTACCTGGACGTGCTCAGCATCGAGCAGCAATTGCTCCAGGCCCAGCGTCAACTGGCCAACCTCAATGCCGAGCAGATCGATCTGTCGATTCAACTGATGCAAGCGCTGGGCGGCGGCTTCCAGGGTGAAACCCTGACCGCAGCCAACGCCACCCCAGCCACGCCGCACAACTAATTCAAGGTAATTGTCATGGCCACTGCCGAAAACACCCAAGCTCAAGGCAACACCCCGGACACCGGCAACCCGCGCAAACGCAAAGTCATGCTGTTGGTGCTCGCCGTTGTCGTCGCGCTCGCCTGCGCCGGCGTCTGGGCGTATCACGAATTCATCGGTCGCTTTAACGAAAGCACCGACGACGCCTACGTCAACGGCAACGTCGTCGAAATTACGCCGCTGGTGACCGGCACGGTGGTCAGCATCGGTGCTGACGATGGCGATCTGGTCCACGAAGGTCAGGTGCTGATCAACTTCGACCCGAACGATGCCGAAGTCGGCCTGCAAAGTGCCCAGGCGAAACTGGCGCGCACCGTGCGTCAGGTACGCGGTTTGTACAGCAACGTTGATGGCATGAAAGCCCAGGTCAACGCGCAACAGGCCGAAGTGCAGAAAGCCCAGGACAACTACAACCGCCGGAAAAACCTGGCGCAGGGCGGGGCGATTTCCCAGGAAGAACTGTCCCACGCTCGCGACGACCTGACCTCGGCGCAAAACGCCCTGGCCAACGCCAAACAACAACTGAAAACCACCAGCGCGCTGGTCGATGACACCGTGGTGTCGTCGCACCCGGACGTGATGTCGGCGGCTGCCGATCTGCGTCAGGCCTACCTGACCAATGCCCGCAGCACGTTGATCGCGCCGGTCACCGGTTACGTCGCCAAACGCACCGTGCAACTCGGTCAGCGTGTGCAGCCGGGCACGGCGTTGATGGCGGTGATTCCGCTGGATCAACTGTGGATCGACGCCAACTTCAAGGAAACCCAATTGCGTGACATGCGCATCGGTCAGCCGGTCGATATCGAATCCGACATCTACGGCAGCGACGTGAAATACAGCGGCACCGTCGACAGCCTCGGCGCCGGCACCGGTAGCGCGTTTGCTCTGCTGCCGGCGCAGAACGCTACCGGTAACTGGATCAAGATCGTTCAGCGTGTGCCGGTGCGCATTCACATCAACGCCGAAGAACTGGCCAAGCATCCGCTGCGTGTTGGTCTGTCGACCAACGTTGAAGTGAACCTGCACGACCAGAGCGGCCCGGTGCTGGCGCAGCAGCCGCCGCAGAAGGCCTCGTTCAGCACCAACGTCTACGACCGCCAATTGGCCGAAGCCGACGCGATGATTGCGCAGCTGATCCACGACAACAGCGCCGCGGTGAGCAAAACCGCGCAACGCTGAATCGAGACTTTGGCACTGCCCCTTGTGGGAGCGAGCTTGCTCGCGAAAGCGGAGTGTCATTCGCCGTTGATTTGTCTGGTACACCGCCTTCGCGAGCAAGCTCGCTCCCACAGGGGGGGCGGTGTTCATCAGCACGCGGCGTCAACCTGGTTTCATAGGATTCACAATGAGCAATAACGCCTCTTTCACGCCGCCCAGCCTGTTGCTCAGCACCATCGGCCTGTCGCTGGCGACGTTCATGCAAGTGCTCGACACCACCATCGCCAACGTAGCGCTGCCGACCATTTCCGGCAACCTCGGGGTGAGTTCGGAGCAGGGCACCTGGGTGATCACCTCGTTCGCCGTGAGTAACGCGATTGCGCTGCCGCTGACCGGTTGGCTCAGCCGCCGTTTCGGCGAGGTGAAGCTGTTTTTGTGGGCCACCATTCTGTTCGTGCTGGCCTCGTTTCTCTGTGGTATCTCCACGTCGATGCCGGAACTGATCGGCTTCCGCGTCTTGCAAGGCCTGGTCGCCGGGCCGCTGTATCCGATGACGCAAACCCTGTTGATCGCGGTTTATCCGCCCGCCAGGCGCGGCATGGCCCTGGCGTTACTGGCGATGGTCACGGTGGTCGCGCCAATTGCCGGGCCGATTCTCGGTGGCTGGATTACTGACAGCTACAGTTGGCCGTGGATCTTCTTCATCAACGTACCGATCGGCATCTTTGCGGTGATGGTGGTGCGTTCGCAACTGGCCAAACGCCCGGTGGAAACCAGCCGTCAGCCGATGGATTACGTCGGTCTGATCACGCTGATCATCGGCGTCGGGGCGTTGCAGGTGATCCTCGACAAGGGCAATGACCTGGATTGGTTCGAGTCGAACTTCATCATCATCGGCGCGGCGATTTCGGTGATCGCGCTGGCGGTGTTCGTTATCTGGGAAATGACCGACCAGCATCCGGTGGTCAACCTGCGGCTATTCGCCTACCGCAACTTCCGCATTGGCACGCTGGTGTTGGTACTGGGTTACGCCGGGTTCTTCGGTATCAACCTGATCTTGCCGCAATGGTTGCAGACGCAGATGGGCTACACCGCCACCTGGGCCGGTCTGGCCGTGGCGCCGATCGGCATTCTGCCGGTGCTGCTATCGCCGTTTGTCGGCAAGTACGCGAACAAGTTCGACCTGCGGTTACTGGCCGGGCTGGCGTTTCTGGCGATCGGTTTGAGTTGCTTCATGCGCGCGGGTTTCACCAATGAGGTGGACTTCCAGCACATTGCTTTGGTGCAGTTGTTCATGGGTATTGGTGTGGCGCTGTTCTTTATGCCGACCTTGAGCATCCTCATGTCGGACCTGCCGCCGAGTCAGATTGCCGATGGTGCTGGCCTTGCGACGTTCCTGCGCACGTTGGGCGGTAGCTTTGCGGCGTCGCTGACTACCTGGATCTGGATTCGCCGAGCGGATCAGCATCATGCGTATATGAGTGAAAGCATCAGCACCTTTGAGCCGGCAACTCGCGAGACCTTGAATCATTTGGGCGGGGCGAGCCAATCGGCTTATGCGCAGATGGATCAGATCCTCACCAGTCAGGCGTACATGCTCTCCACCGTGGATTACTTCACGCTGCTGGGCTGGGGGTTTATGGGGTTGATTCTGATTGTGTGGCTGGCGAAACCGCCGTTTGCTGCCAAGGCAGGGCCAGCGGCTTCAGGGCACTGATCCCGCAAGATCGTTCCCACGCTCTGCGTGGGAATGCCTCAACGGACGCTCTGCGTTCGGCTCTGGATGGGACGCGGAGCGTCCCGGGCTGCATTCCCACGCGGAGCGTGGGAACGATCATGCGCTCGGGGCGGGCAGGGCTGGCGGCGGGGCGAAGTCGAACGGCGCCAACGCGTAGCCGCTCTCATCCACCTGCAACGCCCACCCCTGACGATCCCAATCCCCGAGCACAATCCGCTTCGCCGCCTGCTCACCGAGTTGCAACTTGTGGATCGCCGGGCGGTGGGTATGTCCGTGAATCAGGGTTTTCACGCCATATTCCTGCATGATCCGCGGAATCTCTTCCGGCGTGACATCAACGATGTCATTGGCCTTCATCCGCGTCTGCGCCTTGCTCTCACTGCGCAGCTTGCGCGCCAGCTTATGACGACTGCTCAGCGGCAGGTTACGCAGGATAAACAGCGTGATCGGGTTACGCAGATAGCGCCGTAGCTTCATATAGCCGACGTCACGGGTGCAGAGGCTGTCGCCGTGCATCAACAGCACCGGCTCGCCGTAAAACTGCACGACACTCGGGTCCTTCAACAACGTACAGCCGGCCTGCTTGCAGAAGGCCTTGCCGAGCATGAAGTCGCGATTGCCGTGCATCAGAAAAATCGCCGTGCCGCTGTCGCTCAATTGGCGCAGGGCCTGGCAGATGGAACGCTGGAAGGGCGTCATGGCGTCGTCGCCAATCCACGCTTCGAAGAAGTCGCCGAGAATGTACAACGCACTCGCCGAGCGGGCGCGTCCGGCGAGCAAATCCAGAAACGCCCGGGTGATGTCCGGGCGCTCCTCTTCCAGATGCAAGTCTGAAATCAGCAATATCACGCTTCGATGATCTCGGCTTTCTCGATGATCACGTCGTCTGCTGGTACGTCCTGGTGGCCGGACTTGGAAGTGGTCGACACACCTTTGATCTTGTCGACAACGTCGGTACCGGCGGTCACTTTACCGAATACTGCGTAGCCCCAGCCTTGCACGTTCTTGCCGCTGTGGTTGAGGAAAGTGTTGTCAGCAACGTTGATGAAGAACTGCGCGGACGCCGAATGCGGCTCCATGGTGCGGGCCATGGCAACGGTGTATTTCTCGTTGGAAAGACCGTTGTCAGCTTCGTTCTGGATGCTTGGACGCTTGTCTTTCTTTTCCTTCATGCCTGGCTCGAAACCACCGCCCTGGATCATGAAGTTGCCGATGACGCGGTGGAAAACGGTGTTTTCGTAGTGACCGGCCTTAACGTATTCGATGAAGTTGGCGACGGTGATCGGCGCCTTTTCAGCGTTCAGTTCGATGACGATGTCGCCATGATTGGTGGTCAATTTAACTTGAGTCATGATCGCTACTCTTTATAAGGAATTCGTGGTTTTCGGACACTGAGTCCCGAAACCGGTTCAGCCTGCTTCGGCCAAGGTGCGCAGTTTAGCGTGACAGGCGCGAATTTCGAGGCTGTTTTTCCAAATCCCTGCGATTAAATGCGCTCCTTTATAGGCCGTGCTCTGTCAGCCCCTTGACAGCATCGGCTATGATAGCGGCTTTGTTTTGTCTGGCCCCCTCTGCGGCCGCGCACATGTAAGTCAAGGATCCTATGAGCAAGCCCACTGTCGACCCTACCTCGAATGCCAAGTCCGGCCCTGCCGTGCCGGTCAATTTCCTGCGGCCGATCATCCAGGCAGACCTGGACTCGGGCAAGCACACCCAGATCGTCACCCGTTTCCCGCCTGAGCCCAACGGCTACCTGCACATCGGCCACGCCAAGTCGATCTGCGTGAACTTCGGCCTGGCCCAGGAGTTCGGCGGCGTTACGCACTTGCGTTTCGACGACACCAACCCGGCCAAGGAAGACCAGGAATACATCGACGCGATCGAAAGCGACGTCAAATGGCTAGGCTTCGAGTGGTCCGGCGAAGTGCGCTACGCCTCGCAGTATTTCGACCAGTTGCACGACTGGGCCGTTGAGCTGATCAAGGCCGGCAAAGCCTACGTCGACGACCTGACCCCAGAGCAAGCCAAGGAATACCGTGGCAGCCTGACCGAGCCGGGCAAGAACAGCCCGTTCCGCGACCGTTCGGTTGAAGAGAACCTCGACTGGTTTGCGCGCATGCGCGCCGGTGAATTCGCCGATGGCGCCCGCGTGCTGCGTGCCAAAATCGACATGGCCTCGCCGAACATGAACCTGCGCGACCCGATCATGTACCGCATCCGTCACGCGCATCACCACCAGACCGGCGACAAGTGGTGCATCTACCCGAACTACGACTTCACCCACGGTCAGTCGGACGCCATCGAAGGCATCACCCACTCGATCTGCACCCTCGAGTTCGAAAGCCATCGCCCGCTGTACGAGTGGTTCCTCGACGCGTTGCCAGTGCCGGCGCACCCGCGTCAGTACGAGTTCAGCCGTCTGAACCTCAACTACACCATCACCAGCAAGCGCAAGCTCAAGCAACTGGTCGATGAAAAGCACGTCAACGGTTGGGACGACCCGCGCATGTCCACGCTGTCGGGCTTCCGCCGCCGTGGCTATACGCCGAAATCGATCCGCAACTTCTGCGAAATGATCGGCACCAACCGTTCCGACGGCGTAGTTGACTTCGGCATGCTCGAATTCAGCATCCGTGACGACCTCGATCACACCGCACCGCGTGCCATGTGTGTACTGCGTCCGCTGAAAGTGGTCATCACCAACTACCCGGAAGGCCAGGTCGAGAACCTCGAACTGCCGCGCCACCCGAAAGAAGACATGGGCGTGCGCGCGCTGCCATTCGCCCGGGAAATCTACATCGACCGTGACGACTTCATGGAAGAGCCGCCGAAGGGCTACAAGCGCCTGGAACCGGCCGGTGAAGTGCGTCTGCGCGGCAGCTACGTGATCCGTGCCGACGAAGCGATCAAGGACGCCGACGGCAACATCGTCGAACTGCGTTGCTCGTACGACCCGGAAACTCTGGGTAAAAACCCTGAAGGCCGCAAGGTCAAAGGCGTGATCCACTGGGTGCCGGCCGCCGCCAGCGTCGAGTGCGAAGTGCGTCTGTACGATCGTCTGTTCCGTTCGGCCAACCCAGAGAAGGCTGAAGACAGCGCGAGTTTCCTCGACAACATCAACCCTGATTCGCTGCAGGTACTCACCGGTTGTCGCGCGGAGCCATCGCTTGGCAATGCACAGCCGGAAGACCGTTTCCAGTTCGAGCGCGAAGGCTACTTCGTTGCCGATTTGAAGGACTCGAAACCAGGTCAGCCGGTATTCAACCGTACCGTGACCCTGCGTGATTCGTGGGGCCAGTGATTCAGCGTCAAGGAAATATAAAGTGCTGACGATCTACAACACGCTCACCAAGAGCAAAGAAGTCTTCAAGCCGCTCGATGGCAACAAGGTGCGCATGTACGTCTGCGGGATGACCGTGTACGACTACTGCCACCTTGGCCACGGCCGCAGCATGGTTGCGTTCGACCTGGTGACCCGCTGGTTGCGGTTCAGCGGTTACGACCTGACCTACGTGCGCAACATCACCGACATCGACGACAAGATCATCAACCGCGCCAACGAGAACGGTGAATCGTTCGAAGCGTTGACCGAGCGCATGATCGCCGCGATGCACGAAGACGAAGCGCGCCTGAACATCAAGAAGCCGGACATGGAACCGCGCGCCACGGATCACATTCCGGGCATGCACGCGATGATCCAGACCTTGATCGACAAGGGTTACGCCTACGCCCCGGGCAACGGTGACGTGTACTACCGCGTCGCCAAGTTCATGGGCTACGGCAAACTGTCGCGCAAGAAGATCGAAGACCTGCGCATCGGCGCGCGGATCGAAGTCGACGAGTCGAAACAGGATCCGCTCGACTTCGTTCTGTGGAAAGCCGCCAAACCGGGCGAGCCGAGTTGGGAATCGCCATGGGGCGCCGGGCGTCCGGGTTGGCACATCGAGTGCTCGGTGATGTCCACCTGCTGCCTGGGCGAGACTTTCGACATTCATGGCGGCGGCAGCGACCTCGAGTTCCCGCACCACGAAAACGAAATCGCCCAGAGCGAAGCGGCCACCGGCAAGACCTACGCCAACGCGTGGATGCATTGCGGCATGATTCGCATCAATGGCGAGAAGATGTCCAAGTCCTTGAACAACTTCTTCACCATTCGCGACGTGCTGGAAAAGTACCACCCGGAAGTCGTGCGTTACCTGCTGGTGTCGAGCCACTACCGCAGCGCGATCAACTACTCGGAAGACAACCTCAAGGACGCCAAAGGCGCACTCGAGCGTTTCTACCACGCGTTGAAAGGCCTGCCGACTGTAGCGCCGGCTGGCGGCGAAGCCTTCGTCGAGCGTTTCACCACGGTGATGAACGACGACTTCGGCACGCCGGAAGCCTGCGCGGTGCTGTTCGAGATGGTGCGTGAGATCAACCGTCTGCGTGAGAGCGATCTCGATGCGGCGGCGGGTCTGGCGGCGCGTCTGAAAGAGCTGGCGAGTGTGTTGGGTGTTTTGCAGCTCGAAGCCGATGACTTTTTGCAGGCGGGCGCTGAAGGGCGTGTCGATGCGGCTGAAGTGGATGCACTGATTGCGGCGCGTCTGGCGGCGCGTGCGGGTAAGGATTGGGCTGAGTCCGATCGGATTCGTGATCAGCTGACGGCGATGGGTGTTGTGCTGGAAGACGGCAAGGGTGGGACTACCTGGCGTCTGGCTGACTGAGATCAGGGACGCGGAGCGTCCCGGGCTGCATTCCCACGCGGAGCGTGGGAACGATCAACAAAACCCGCCTTGTGCGGGTTTTTGTTTGGCCGCGAGAAAAGCCCCTCACCCTAACCCTCCCGAAACGTCGGACCGCCCGGAGGGAGAGGGGACCGAATGGGGGATGCTCAAGAGATACGCCGACTTGAAAGTTTTTCTCCGAATCCATAATCGACACAGTCTTTCAGGTCGATGCACAACGCCAGACACCTCGGTCAGCTCCCTCTCCCTCCGGGAGAGGGCTGGGGTGAGGGTTGCTTTTGACGTTCGCGTAGGTCTTGATGTCGGCAACGCGTTCAGCCGGATGCTGAGCGGCGATGATCATGTAAGGGAAACATCATGGCAAATCACTACCGCGAGCTGCTGACAACCCCAGGTGCCACCGGGTTAGTGCTCGCGAGTTCTATCGCCCGATTGCCTCAGGCAATGATCGGCATCGGCATCATCACCATGCTGGTGCAGCAAACCGGGGTTTACTGGCTGGCCGGCACCGTCGCCGGGACGTTCACCCTGGCCAATGCACTGCTCGGCCCGTACATCTCGAGACTGGTCGATCAACATGGCCAGAGCCGCGTGCTACCCGTCGTCACGGCGTTCAGCATTGCCATGTTGCTGGCCCTGATCCTTGCGGTTTACATGCGGGCACCGGCCGCACTGCTGTTTGTGCTGGCCGCACTGGCGGGGACGATGCCGAGCATGCCGTCGATGATCCGCGCGCGATGGTCGCAATTGTTCCGGGGCAAGCCGCAGCTGCACACGGCGTTTTCGCTGGACACGGTCCTCACCGAAATGGCCTACATCGTTGGCCCGCCACTGGCGATCGGTTTGAGCGTGAGCTTTTTCGCTGAAGCCGGGCCCCTTGTTGCGGTCGGGCTGTTGGCTGTCGGGGTCACGGCATTTCTCCTGCAGCGCCAGACTGAACCCAAGGTTGTCGTCGGCCACGCCAGCCACAGTGGCTCGACCTTGCTGATTCCCGGCGTTCGCACCATTGTCCTCGCGTTGTTGGCGATGGGTGTCATTGGCGGAGCAATCGATGTCGCCGTCGTGGCGTTCGCCAATGCGCAAGGCTGGCCAGCCTCCGCAACCTTCATCCTCGCCGCCTATGCGTTTGGCTCACTGGTCGCGGGACTGACATCCGGTGCGATGAGGGTTTCGCTGGCGATCGAAAAACAGTTCCTGATCGGGATATTGGTCACGGCGTTCACCGGCGTGTTGCCGATTTTTGCAGCGGACGTTTACGTCCTGTCAGCGACGCTGTTTATCGCCGGCATCTCGTTTGCGCCAACGATGGTCGTGGTGATGAAGCTGGGGACGATCATCATCCCGCCATCGCGGATCACCGAAGGGCTGACGTGGATGACCACGGGTATCAGCATTGGCGTTGCGCTGGGCGGCATGCTGGCGGGGCTGGTGATTGATGCCTGGGGCGCGCGGGCGGGGTTTGGTGTGGCGATTGGCGCGGGGATCATGATGGTGGTGGTTGTGTTGGTCGGGTTGCGTACATTGGGGGCGGCTTCGGCTGTGCAGGTTGAGCCGGAATTTTCGCCCTCACCCTAGCCCTCTCCCGCAGGAGAGGGGACTGATTAGGGGATGCTCACGAGATACGCCGACCTGAACGTGATGCTTTGAATCCATAATCGACTGGTTTTTTCAGGTCGATGTACCCCGCCAGACACCTCGGTCGGCTCCCTCTCCCTCCGGGAGAGGGATGGGCGGGCGGCGTTCCGATGAGGGGAACGGGATTCACTCAACCTTCAATCTGCCGCAACCGCTTATAAAGCGTATTCCGACTCACCCCCAACCGCCGCGCCAAATGGGAAATATTACCCCCGGAAGCCTTCAACTCCCGGTTCAACGCTTCAACATCATTCAGATCCAGCCCCAACGGCGCCGCGCTCCCCACCGGCTCCATCTCCAGATCCACAAAAAAATCATCCGGCAAATGCTCCGGCCTCACCGGTTGCTCCTCGGCCATGGCCAGCGCCACCTGCATCACGCTGCTGACCTGACGCAAATTCCCCGGCCACGGATGCCTTTCAAACAACGCCAACACTTCCTGACTCAGCCCGGCCCATTGCGTCGGCTCACGATGCTGTTCCCACAGCCGTTTAAACAACGCCTCCTTATCACTGCGCTCTCGCAGCGGCGGCAACTCCAACGTCAGCCCACCAATGCGGTAGTACAAATCCTCACGGAAACGCCCCAACTGCACTTGTTCGCGCAAAGAACGGTTAGTCGCCGAAATGATCCGCAAATCCACTGGGAATAACTCGCTACTGCCCACCGGTTGCACGCAACGCTCCTGCAATACCCTCAGTAATCGCGCCTGAGTCGGCAATGGCATGTCGCCGATTTCATCGAGGAACAACGTGCCTTTGTCAGCTTTGCGAATCAGGCCGATGCTGCCTTTCTGGTTGGCGCCGGTGAATGCGCCTTTCTCGTAGCCGAATAACTCGGACTCGACCAGTTCGGCGGGGATCGCCGCGCAGTTGACGGCAATGAACGCCTGTTTGCTGCGAGAGCTGGCCTGGTGCAGTGCTTTGACGAAGACCTCTTTGCCGACCCCGGTTTCGCCATGGATCAGCAATGGAATGTCTTTTTCCAGCAAACGCTCAGCCTGACGCACGGCTTTTTCCACGCGGCTGTCGCCGAAGTGCAGGGTGTTGAGGCTGATGGCGGTAGGCGCGGCGGTTTGGGGTTCAGCAGCAAAAACGCGCGGCTGAATCGACGCCTGCATCGGCCGCTTCAACAAACACTGAAAGCGGTTTCGCCCGGACGTCTGCAAGGCAAACGGCAAGCCATCCGGCTGGTTGATCAACTCCAGCAGCGACACCTTGAACAGACTTTCAACACTCCCCCGCGACAAGCGCACACCGAGCAAATTGTCCGCACGGCGATTGGCCGACAACACCTGACCACTCTCATCAAAAATCAACAATCCGGCCCACTGACTGTCGAGGTTGTTCAATCCGGTGTTGAAAGTCAGTTGAAAATGCTGGCCATGGAACAGGTTGAGAATCAGCCGGTTCTCCACGGTCTGGCTCATCATCTTGACCATGCCTAGCGTGTGCGAGGGCGGCAGATAGCTGTCGCTGGACACATCCAGCACCGCGATCACCTTGCGCTCAGCGTCGAAAATCGGCGCGGCAGAACCGGTCATGAAGCGGTTGGCCTTGAGAAAGTGTTCATCGTGTTCGATATGCACCGCTTGTTCACACGCCAGCGCCGTGCCGATCGCATTGGTGCCGCTGGTGCGTTCCACCCAACTCGCGCCGGCCTGAAAGCCCCGGGCCAGATTCGGCTCGATAAAGCGCTGCGTGCCCCACGAGGTCAGCACCTGGCCCTGATTGTCGGCGAGCATGATCAGGCAGTTGGAATTGCTCAGGATGTTTTCGTAATAGGGCAGGACTTCCTGATGCGTGGTCTGCACCAGTGAATGATGGCTGTCGAGCAGATGGGCGATGCCGGCGGCAGGCAACTGATCGAAGGCGGGCGTGCTTTGGTGGTCGAGACCGAACGCGCGGCAACGTTGCCAGGACGTCTGGACGATCGCGTCGTGGGACAGCGGCGGGGCAGGTGCGGCCATGGCAGTGGGCCTCTGATGCAGCGATTTTTATTGTTGTTATGAACCCCAATCCTGAGCAAAACACAGATCAACTGTGGGAGCGAGCTCGCTCGCGAAAGCGTCGTATCAGTCACCGAATCGGTTGAATGACACACTGCATTCGCGAGCAAGCTCGCTCCCACAGGATCTCCGGTGTTCACCGAAATGGGTTCATAGAGTGTTGTTCACTATTGTTCATTGTCAATCGCCCATCTGTTCAAATGTGTTCAGCAATGAACGCTCAATCCCCACGCTTTCAACGATTTTCACGACAAATCAAGCACTTGCCATTTCTGGCACGAAACTCGCTCCCGTGCACAGGTCGCTTGACTCCAATAATAAAAAGGCCGAGCCATGTCACTCACCCTGGAGCACGTCAGCCGTACCGTCGAGGGCCAGACCTGGATCGACGATGCGTGCCTGAAATTCGAACCCGGTTCGTTCAACGTTTTGCTCGGCCGTACGCTGTCCGGCAAAACCAGCCTCATGCGTTTAATGGCCGGGCTCGATAAGCCCGACAGCGGTCGCATCCTGATGAACGGCGTCGACGTCACCCAACGCCCGGTGCGTCTGCGCAACGTGTCGATGGTCTATCAGCAGTTCATCAACTACCCGACCATGACCGTGTTCGAGAACATCGCCTCGCCACTGCGTCAGGCCGGTGTGTCGAAAGAGATCATCCACAGCAAAGTGCAGGAAACCGCGAAGATGCTGCGCATCGAGAAGTTTCTGCAGCGCTATCCGCTGGAACTCTCCGGCGGCCAACAGCAGCGCACCGCCATGGCCCGCGCATTGGTCAAGGATGCCGAGCTGATTCTGTTCGATGAGCCGCTGGTCAACCTCGACTACAAACTGCGCGAAGAACTGCGTCAGGAAATGCGCGAGCTGTTCAAGGCGCGGCACACCATTGCCATTTACGCCACCACCGAACCCAACGAAGCGCTGGCACTCGGCGGTACCACGACCATTCTTCACGAAGGCCGGGTGATTCAGAGCGGCCCGTCGACCTCGGTGTATCACCAGCCGCAAACCGTGCTCGCCGCTGAATTGTTTTCCGAGCCACCGATCAACCTGATGCCCGGGCGCATCGCCGGCAACGAAGTCAGTTTCGCCAATTTTGTCCACTTCCCGTTGAACGTCGATCTGCGTCCGGTAGGCGAGGGCGAGTTCCGTTTTGGCGTGCGCCCCAGCCACATCTCGCTGGTGCCGAGCAACGATGACGACCTCGAACTGGCGGTCACTGTCGAAGTCGCCGAGATCAGTGGTTCGGAAACCTTCCTGCACGTGCGCAACGAGCATTTTCTGCTGGTGCTGCACCTGCCCGGCGTTCACGAATACGACGTCGATGCGCCGATCCGCATTTACATCCCGACCCATAAACTGTTCGTTTTCGATGCGCAGGGCCGTCTGGTGCAAGCACCGGGCCGGCGTGTCGCGAGGGTTGCCTGATGGCCGAAATCCGTTTGCAGCACCTCGCCCACAGCTACAGCAAAACCCCGAGCGGCGCGGAGGATTACGCGATCCGCGAGATGGATCACGTCTGGGAGCAGGGCGGTGCTTACGCCTTGCTCGGGCCGTCGGGTTGCGGCAAGTCAACGTTGCTCAACATCATTTCCGGCCTGCTCAGCCCTTCGCAGGGCCATGTGTTGTTCGACGGCAAAGCGGTCAACGACCTGACGCCGGAAAAGCGCAACATCGCTCAGGTTTTCCAGTTTCCGGTGGTCTACGACACCATGACCGTGTTCGATAACCTCGCCTTTCCGTTGCGCAATCAGGGCATGGCCGAGGCGAAAGTGCACAGCAAAGTGCAGGAAATTGCCGAAGTCCTCGACCTGCAAAACCTGCTGAGCAAAAAGGCGCGCAACCTCACCGCCGACGAAAAACAGAAAGTTTCGATGGGCCGTGGTCTGGTCCGTGACGACGTTTCGGCGATTCTTTTCGATGAACCGCTGACGGTGATCGACCCGCACCTGAAGTGGAAACTGCGGCGCAAGCTCAAGCAGATCCACGAGCAGTTCAACATCACCATGGTCTACGTCACCCACGATCAACTGGAGGCTTCGACTTTCGCCGACAAGATCGCGGTGATGTACGGCGGTCAGATTGTCCAGTTCGGCACGCCACGGGAATTGTTCGAGCGGCCGAGCCACACCTTTGTCGGCTACTTCATCGGCAGCCCGGGGATGAACCTGATCGAGGTGCAGCCGCAGCCCGGTGGCGTCGGTTTCGCTTCGACGCATCTGCCGCTGTCTGACGCCATGCAACGGCATATCGAACACGGTCAGTGGAAAAATCTGAAGGTCGGCATCCGTCCCGAGTTCATTCACGTGTGGGACGAGCCGTTTGATGACGCGATGCAGGCCCGGGTCGTACACGTCGAAGACCTCGGCACCTACAAGATCATGACCCTCGACCTCGACGGCGCCCCGTTGAAAGTACGTCTGGCCGAGGACAAACCGGTGCCGCAGGGCACGGCGTACATCAGTTTTCCGGCGCAGTGGCTGATGGTTTATGCCGATGAGTTTCTGCTTGAAGCCGACGAAGAGGTGCAGCCATGAACAAGGTGCAGAACAACAAGGCCTGGTGGCTGGTGTTGCCGGTGTTTCTGCTGGTGGCGTTCAGTGCGGTGATCCCGATGATGACCGTGGTCAACTATTCGGTGCAGGACATTTTCGACCAGTCCAGCCGCTATTTCGTCGGCGCCGACTGGTACAAGCAAGTGCTGCTCGATCCACGTCTGCACGACTCATTGCTGCGCCAGTTCATCTATTCAGCTTGTGTGTTGTTGATTGAAATTCCGCTGGGTATTGCCGTCGCGCTGACCATGCCGACCAAGGGCCGCTGGTCGTCGGTGGTGCTGATCATTCTGGCGATTCCGTTGCTGATCCCGTGGAACGTGGTCGGCACCATCTGGCAGATTTTCGGCCGTGCCGACATCGGTCTGCTCGGTTCCAGCCTCAATGCGCTGGGCATCAGCTACAACTACGCGGCCAACACCATGGACGCCTGGGTGACGGTGCTGGTGATGGACGTCTGGCACTGGACTTCACTGGTAGCGCTGCTGTGCTTCTCCGGTTTGCGCGCGATTCCCGATGTGTATTACCAGGCCGCGCGCATTGATCGGGCCTCGGCGTGGGCGGTGTTCAGGCATATTCAATTGCCCAAGCTGAAGAGCGTGCTGCTGATCGCGGTGATGCTGCGCTTCATGGACAGTTTCATGATCTACACCGAGCCGTTCGTGCTCACCGGCGGCGGGCCGGGTAATGCCACGACCTTCTTGAGTCAGACGTTGACCCAGATGGCCGTAGGACAATTCGACCTCGGTCCGGCAGCGGCGTTTTCGCTGGTGTACTTCCTGATCATCCTGTTGGTGTCCTGGCTGTTCTACACCGCCATGACGCACTCCGACGCCAACCGCTGAGGCCCGGCCATGAGCAAACGGCTTACCCCTATGAAAAAAGTTATTCCACTGCTGGTGTACATCCTGTTTCTGCTGGTGCCGATCTACTGGCTGCTGAACATGTCGTTCAAGAGCAACACCGAAATCCTCGGTGGCCTGACGCTATTTCCGCAGGATTTCACCTGGCACAACTACAAGGTGATCTTCACTGATCCGAGTTGGTACAACGGTTATCTCAACTCGCTGTATTACGTGAGTTTGAACACGGTGATCTCGCTGAGCGTGGCGTTGCCGGCGGCGTATGCGTTTTCGCGCTACCGTTTTCTCGGCGACAAGCACCTGTTCTTCTGGCTGCTGACCAACCGTATGGCGCCGCCAGCGGTATTTTTGCTGCCGTTCTTCCAGTTGTATTCGTCGATTGGCCTGTTCGATACGCACATCGCCGTGGCCTTGGCGCATTGCCTGTTTAACGTGCCATTGGCGGTGTGGATTCTCGAAGGTTTCATGTCTGGGGTTCCGAAGGAAATTGACGAAACCGCCTACATCGACGGCTACAGTTTCCCCAAGTTCTTCGTGAAGATTTTCATCCCGCTGATCGGTTCCGGGATCGGTGTCACGGCGTTTTTCTGCTTTATGTTTTCCTGGGTCGAACTGCTCCTCGCGCGCACGTTGACCTCGGTAAACGCCAAGCCAATTGCGGCGGTGATGACGCGCACGGTTTCTGCATCGGGTATCGATTGGGGCGTGCTGGCAGCGGCGGGGGTGCTGACCATTCTGCCGGGCATGCTGGTGATCTGGTTTGTTCGCAACCACGTGGCCAAGGGCTTTGCCCTCGGTCGGGTCTGAGGAGCTGATGATGGAATGGATGAGTTGGACCACCCCGACAGCCGCGTTCTTCATCGTCATCGGCCTGATTCTGGTCGGCATGACCACCTGGGAATTGCGTTCGCCGAGCATCCTGCGGCGAGGTTTTCTACCGATTGCCACCACCCGTGGCGATCGCTTGTTTATCGGTCTTCTCGGCAGCGCCTACCTGCATTTGCTGGTGATCGGCGCCACCGACTGGAGCATCTGGGTGGCGTCCGCGTTGTCCCTGGTGTGGCTGTTGGCTGTGATGCGTTGGGGCTAGTCGAGTCGTTCGGCAACGCGGCTCCACAACTTAAACAGGAGGTCTCTATGTTCGACAAAAACAATAAGCTGCGACATAGCATTTCATTGGCAGCCATGCTGGCACTCAGCGGTTTGAGCGCCGCCGCGTGGGCCGATGCCTACGAAGACGCGGCGAAAAAATGGATCGGCAGTGAATTCAAACCGTCGACCCTGACGGCCGAGCAGCAACTCGAAGAGTTGAAGTGGTTCATCAAGGCCGCCGAGCCGTTTCGCGGCATGGAGATCAAGGTCGTTTCCGAGACCCTGACCACCCACGAATACGAGTCGAAAGTGCTGGCCAAGGCCTTCAGCGAAATCACCGGGATCAAGCTCACCCACGACCTGCTGCAAGAAGGCGACGTGGTCGAGAAAATGCAGACGGTGATGCAGTCCGACAAGAATATTTATGACGGCTGGGTCAATGACTCGGACCTGATCGGTACGCACTTTCGCTACGGAAAAACCGAATCGATCACCGACCTGATGGCCAACGAAGGCAAGAACTTCACTTCGCCGACCCTCGACATCAAGGACTTCATCGGCATCTCGTTCACCACCGCGCCGGACGGCAAGATCTATCAACTGCCCGACCAGCAATTCGCCAACCTCTACTGGTTCCGCGCCGACTGGTTTGAACGCGCCGATCTGAAAGCCAAGTTCAAGGAAAAGTACGGCTACGAATTGGGCGTGCCGGTGAACTGGTCGGCCTATGAAGACATCGCCAAATTCTTCAGCGAAGACGTCAAGGAAATCGACGGCAAACGCGTTTACGGACACATGGACTACGGCAAGAAAGACCCGTCGCTGGGCTGGCGCTTCACCGATGCCTGGTTCTCCATGGCCGGTGGCGGCGACAAGGGTTTGCCCAACGGTTTGCCGGTGGACGAGTGGGGGATTCGTGTCGAGGACTGCCACCCGGTGGGTTCCAGCGTGACTCGCGGCGGCGATACCAACGGCCCGGCGGCGGTGTTCGCCACGCAGAAATACGTCGACTGGCTCAAGGCTTATGCACCACCGGAAGCGGCGGGCATGACCTTCTCCGAGTCGGGCCCGGTGCCGTCGCAGGGCAACATCGCGCAGCAGATCTTCTGGTACACCGCGTTCACCGCTGACATGACCAAACCGGGCCTGCCGGTGGTCAACGCCGACGGCACGCCGAAATGGCGCATGGCGCCATCGCCGCGCGGGCCGTATTGGGAAGAGGGCATGAAGCTCGGTTATCAGGACGTGGGTTCGTGGACGTTCATGAAATCCACGCCTGAGAAGCAGAAGCTGGCGGCGTGGCTGTACGCGCAGTTCGTCACCTCGAAAACTGTCTCGTTGAAGAAAACCATCGTCGGCCTGACGCCGATTCGCGAGTCGGACATCAATTCGCAAGCGATGACCGATCTGGCGCCGAAACTCGGTGGCCTGGTCGAGTTCTACCGCAGCCCGGCCCGCGTGCAATGGACCCCGACCGGGACCAACGTGCCGGACTACCCGCGTCTGGCGCAACTGTGGTGGAGCCACATCGCCGAAGCGGCCAGCGGCGAGAAGACCCCGCAACAGGCGCTGGATGGCTTGGCCAAGGATCAGGACGCGATCATGACGCGCCTCGAACGCTCCAAGGCCCAAGCAGTGTGTGCACCGAAGATGAACCCGGAACGCGATGCGCAATACTGGTTTGATCAGCCGGGCGCACCGAAACCGAAACTGGCCAACGAGAAGCCGAAGGGCGAGACCGTGAGCTACAACGAACTGCTGAAATCGTGGGCGGATGCGCGCAAGTGATAGGGGAAGTGTGAAAGGCGAACGGCACCGGAAGGTGCCGTTTTCTTTACTGCCTGTGCCATTGCTATCGCGAGCAGGCTCACTCCTACAGAGGTTTGCGGCGTACACCGCATCTGTGAACGACACAAAAACCTGTAGGCCTTCGCCTGCTCGCGATAGCGGTGTGTCAGTCGAAAAAGATATCGACTGACCCGCCGCCATCGCTTGCAGGCAAGCTCCCACAGGTTTTGGCGGTGTCCACACATTTTGTGGATGACTATTGTCCCTGTGGGAGTGAGCTTGCTCGCGAAGGCTGAGTATCAGGCAGTGCAGATATTGAAGGACCTACCGCCATCGCGAGCAGGCGAAGGCCTACAGGTTTCAGTGGTGTCCACAATCCTGAGTACCCCGCAAATCACTGTGGGAGCTTGCCTGCAAGCGAAGGGGTCATTGGCGTCACCGCAGGAAACCCAAGACGAAACACGGTCATCGCCCCCGGCAAGCTCTTAACCTCCGCCACACCCTGATGCAGGCTCATGATCGAGCGCACGATCGCCAGCCCCAACCCCGTGCTGCCCTGCGAGCGTGAGCGGCTGCTGTCGACGCGGTAGAAGCGGTCGAACAGATGTGGCAGGGGTTGCGCCCCAATCCCGGCGCCGGGGTTGCTGACCAGCAGGGAGGCCTGCGTCGCACTCTGTTCAATCAGCAGCGTCACGGTTTTCCCAGCAGGGCAGTGGCGCAGCGCATTCGACAGCAAATTCGAAATAGCCCGCTGAATCATCAGCCGATCGCCCATCACCTGTGCGCTGCCAATGACATTCAAATGGATCTGCTTATCCTGCGCCGACAACGAAAACATCTCGGCGACTTTCGCCACTTCAACCTGCAGCGCCACCGATTCAAACGGCGCCAGCGCCGACGGATGACTTACCTGCGCGAGAAACAACATGTCCGAGACAATCCGCGCCACACGCTCCAGTTCCTCGGTGCACGACACCAGCACGTCCTTGTATTCCTCGGTCGTGCGCTCGCGGGACAAGGTCACCTGCGCCTTGCCCATCAGGTTGTTGATCGGTGTGCGCAGCTCATGCGCCAGGTCATCTGAGAACTGCGACAACTGCTGCACCCCGGCGTCCAGCCGATGCAGCATGAAGTTGATGCCCTGCGCCAGTTCGCTCAATTCCTGCGGCATGTTGACCACGGACAATCGATGTTCCAGGTCCTGGGTCGAGACCATCGCCGCCACTTTGCGAAACTCGCGCAGCGGCGCCAACCCGCGTTGCACCGCGCCCCACGCGGTCAAGCCGATAAACACCAGCAACAACGGCAAGGCCATCAGCGTCGAGCGCAGATAGGCGCTGAGCAAGGCCTGATCGTGCGCGTTGTCCATCGACAGCAGCACCGGCACGCTGTTGCCGTCCTTGAGACGAATCAGCTTGGAAACCGTGAGGAATTTCGCCCCTTCAGCATCAATGCTGTCGGAGTAGGTCAATTGATCAGTGGTCGCCCGCACCGCTTTCAATTCAACCCGTGGATCGGTCAAACCGCTGCCGGATTTGAGCAGCGGCGCGCGCAGCTTCGAGCGGTCATAAATCGTCAGCGTCAGGTTGTCATGGCCCATGACCTGATCGAGCAGAATGTGCGGTTTGCCGGTGATTTCATTGGCATCGACGTACAACGACAGGCTGTGCTCGACCTGCGCCATCTTCTTTTCCAGACTGTCGCGCGATAGCGCGTTCAGCTCATGGGTCAGCGCGAAATAGGCGAGGATCGCCAAAAAAACCACCAGCAGCGCGCCGAGAATACTCACCGTCAAACCGAGGCGCATTGACAGGCTGGAAGGCTTCATTCCCGCGCCTCCAACACATAGCCGACACCGCGCAGGGTGTGTATGAGTTTGCTGTCGAACGGGTCGTCGATCTTCGCCCGCAAACGGCGGATCGACACCTCGACCACATTGGTGTCGCAGTCGAAATTCATGTCCCACACCAGCGAGATGATCTGCGTGCGGGTCAGCACTTCGCCGGACTGGCGCATCAGCAGGTGCAGCAGGGCGAACTCCTTGGTGGTCAGGTCGATACGCTGCGCACCACGAAACGCGCGATGGCGGCCCGGATCGAGTTCCAGATCGGCGACTTTCAACACCTGCGGCACCGGGATGTTTTCGCTACGACGCATCAAGGTGCGCACCCGCGCCAGCAGTTCGGGAAACTCGAATGGCTTGACCAGATAATCGTCGGCACCCAGATCGAGACCGCGAATCTTGTCTGCCAGACGCCCGCGCGCGGTGAGCATCATCACCCGCGTGGAGTGGGTGCGACGCAGTTGTTCCAGCACACCCCAGCCATCCAGTTCCGGCAGGTTCACGTCGAGAATAATCAGGTCATAGGCCTGCTGTTGCGCCAGGTGCAGGCCATCGGCACCGGTGGCGGCGTGGTCAACAACATAACCACTTTCGGTCAAACCCTGATGCAAGTATTCGGCAGCTTTAAGCTCGTCCTCGACGACAAGGATTCGCATGATCTTTCACCACTTATATTTAATGGGTATTTAATTTAGGTGACTGGGAAAGTTATTGTTTTTTTAAGGTCTTCCGGACGTTGTTCAATAACGATAAGAAGCCCCTCACCCTAACCCTCTCCCAGAGGGAGAGGGGACTAAACGTGGGATGCTTCAGAACTGCACCGACGTGGAACATCTTTACGGAATCCATAGTCGACTTGATTTAACAGGTCGGTGGAAAGTGTCATACACCTCGGTCAGCTCCCTCTCCCCCCGGGAGAGGGCTGGGGTGAGGGGAAGTGCGGACAATAAAGGTTGTAGCGGCTACAGGGTCAACCACCAAGCGCTTTAAAACGGTGCTCTGCGACAGCCGGTCGCAGCAAAAGCCACAAAATTCCCATGAGTTTGATTCCTGCAAGTGCAATTCAGCAGATAACTACCGTGTTTTTGTTTCGATGTATTTCGATAACGCCGATTGCACTTCGCATCCTAGAACAAAACAACTTCCGCAAACCGTGGATAACAGATTTGTAATGTTCCAGTCACCTTGTCGATAAGTTCAAAACCCTACCGTGGCGGCATCCGAGATACTTGAATAAAGGAAGTCTTCCATTGCCCGGTTTAATAGAACTGACGGCGCGATCACGCCTGAAAAAAACCGCCAGCGGCATCCTGTTGCTGGCCTGTACCAGCCTTGCAAACGCCGCGACCCTGACCCTGGATCAAGCCCTGCAAAGCGCTTTCGCCGGCAACCCGGATTTAGCCGCCGCGCAATGGGAAATCGGCATTGCCGAAGGTGACCGCCAACAGGCCGGTCTGATCCCCAATCCCGAAGTGTCGTGGGAGGCCGAGGACACTCGGCGCAATTCGCGCACCACCACGGTGATGCTCAGTCAGCCGATTGAGCTGGGCGGCAAACGCGGTGCACGCATCGATGTCGCCAGCCGTGCGCAAGACGCTGCCGGCATCGAGCTTGCGCGCAAGCGCAATGCCTTGCGTGCCGATGTGATTCAGGCGTTCAACAGCGCGCAAACCGCGCAGCAACGTTTGCAGCTGTCGCGCCAGTCGCTGCAACTGGCCGAGCACGGTTTACGCGTGGCGCAGGGGCGCATCGAGGCGGGTAAATCGTCGCCGGTTGAGGGCACGCGGGCGCAAGTGCAGCTCTCGGAAGTGCGCCTGGAGCTGAGCCGCGCCGAGCGCGATCAGGCCACCGCGTACCAACAATTGGCGCAAGTCATGGGCGCGCCGTTGCCGACCTCGACCAAGGTGCAGGCCCCCACGCAAAACATGCCGGCCGTACCACCACCGACACGATTGCTCGAGCGTCTGAACGAGACTGCCGAACTGCGTCTGGCCAAGTTGCAGATCGATCAGCGCGAAGCATCGTTGGGCCTGGAAAAGTCCCAGCGCATCCCCGATCTCACCGTGAGCATCGGCAGCCAATACAGCGAAACCGAGCGCGAGCGGGTCAACGTGGTCGGCCTGTCGATGCCGATTCCGCTGTTCAACCGCAATCAGGGCAACGTGCTCGCCGCAGCGCGCCGCACCGATCAGGCGCGGGATCTGCGCAACGCCACCGAGCTGCGCTTGCGCACGGAAATCCAGACCAGCCTCGAGCAATGGCAGACCGCCAACGGCGAAGTCACTGCGTTCAACCAGACCATCCTGCCCGCCGCGCAAAGTGCGGTCGACAGCGCCACGCGCGGTTTCGAAATGGGCAAGTTCGGCTTCCTCGATGTGCTCGATGCGCAACGCACATTGATCAGCGCTCGCAGCCAGTACATCCAGGCCGTCAGCGAGGCGACCGACGCCCGCGTACGCATCGAACGGATCTTCGGCGACCTCAACGTCAGCCGTTGAATTTCACCTTTCACATCACTGCGCGCAGCTACGGCGCAGAGGAGTTTCCATGGATAAAAAACTGATGGTGGTCGCGGTGGCGACATTGGCACTGGGCATTGGTATCGGCTCGCAGTGGTCAGGTAACGCAAGCATCGACGCGCATGCCGACGAGGCTTCCGAGCATGCCGATCACGCTGAAGAAGGTGCAGCGGCTGAACATGCCGAAGAAGGACACATTGAATTGAGCGCCGAACAGATCACCGCTGCCGGTATTCAACTCGCCGAAGCAAAGGCGCAGAACCTCAGCCTCGGCCTGCCGTTCCCCGGCGAAGTGCGCTTCGACGAAGACCGCACCGCCCACGTCGTGCCGCGCGTGCCGGGCGTGGTCGAGTCGGTGGCGGTCAACCTCGGGCAAACGGTGAAGAAGGGCCAGTTGCTGGCGGTGATCGCCAGTCAGCAGATCTCTGATCAACGCAGCGAACAAGCCGCCGCGCAACGTCGTTTGGCCTTGGCGCGCACCACCTATGAGCGCGAGAAAAAGCTCTGGCAGGACAAAATCTCGGCCGAGCAGGATTTCCTCCAGGCGCGCCAGGCACTGCAAGAGGCAGAAATTGCCGTAAGCAATGCCCGGCAAAAGATCAGCGTGCTCAGCGGCAGCGTGGTCGCCACCGGCGGCAATCGCTATGAACTGCGCGCGCCGTTCGATGGCGTGGTGGTGGAAAAACACCTGACGCCGGGCGAGGTGGTCGATGAAACCACGGCGGCGTTCACCCTCTCGGATTTGTCGCGAGTGTGGGTGACGTTCGGCGTTTCACCGAAGGATCTGAACAAGGTTCAAGTAGGCAAAGCGGTCACCGTCAGCGCCCCGGAACTCAACGCGGAAGTGGTTGGCAGCGTGGCTTACGTCGGCAGTCTGCTCGGCGAGCAAACCCGCACCGCGACCGTTCGCGTCACCCTGGAAAACCCGCAAGGCTCATGGCGCCCCGGTCTGTTCGTCACTGCGCTGGTCGCGACCGACAGCCGCGAAGCGAAAGTCGCCGTGCCGGAAACCGCGATCCAGACCGTAGAGGACAAACCCACGGTGTTCGTGCGTACCGACGACGGCTTCGAAGCGCGCGCGGTAGAGCTGGGCAGCCGCGCCGCCGGCCATGTGGAAATCACTCAAGGCCTGGAACCGGGCGTGCAAGTCGCCAGCGCCGGCAGCTTCGTCCTCAAATCGGAACTGGGCAAAGCCTCGGCCGAGCATTCCCACTGATCCCGGAAGGTCCTCATGTTCGAACGCCTGATCCAGTTTGCCATCGAGCAGCGCATCATCGTCCTGCTCGCCGTTCTGCTCATGGCCGGCCTCGGCATCGCCAGTTATCAAAAACTGCCGATCGACGCCGTGCCCGACATCACTAACGTCCAGGTGCAGATCAACACCGGCGCCGCCGGGTTCTCGCCGCTGGAAACCGAACAGCGCATCACCTTCCCGATTGAAACCGCGATGGCCGGTCTGCCGGCACTCGAACAGACCCGTTCGCTGTCGCGCTCGGGCCTCTCGCAAGTGACGGTGATCTTCAAGGACGGCACTGACCTGTTCTTCGCCCGCCAATTGGTCAACGAGCGCTTGCAGATCGCCAAGGAGCAATTGCCCGAAGGCGCGGAAGCGGTCATGGGGCCGATTTCCACCGGTCTCGGCGAGATCTTTTTGTGGACAGTCGAGGCGAAGGAGGGCGCGCTCAAGGACGACGGCACCGCGTACACGCCGACCGATCTGCGGGTGATTCAGGACTGGATCATCAAGCCGCAATTGCGCAACGTACCCGGTGTCGCCGAGATCAACACCATCGGTGGTTTCGCCAAGGAATATCAGATCGCGCCGGACCCGAAACGCCTGGCCGCGTACAAACTGACCCTCACCGATCTGGTCACCGCGCTGGAACGCAACAACGCCAACGTCGGCGCCGGTTACATCGAGCGCAGCGGCGAGCAATTGCTGATCCGCGCGCCGGGGCAAGTGGCGAGCACCGAGGACATCGCCAACATCGTCATGGCCAATGTCGACGGCACGCCGATCCGCGTGAAGAACGTCGCCAGCGTGGAAATCGGCCGCGAATTGCGCAGCGGTGCGGCCACGGAAAACGGTCGTGAAGTGGTGCTCGGCACGGTGTTCATGTTGATCGGCGAGAACAGCCGCACGGTCTCGCAAGCGGTCGCCAGCAAGCTCGAACAGATCAACAAATCTCTTCCGCAAGGCGTGATCGCCGTGCCGGTGTACGACCGCACGCACCTGGTCGACAAAGCCATCGCCACGGTGAAAAAGAACCTCATCGAAGGCGCGATTCTGGTGATCGCGATTCTGTTTCTGTTCCTCGGCAACATCCGCGCGGCGCTGATTACTGCGATGGTGATTCCGCTGTCGATGCTGTTCACCTTTACTGGCATGTTCAGCAACAAGGTCAGTGCCAACCTGATGAGCCTTGGTGCGCTGGACTTCGGGATTATTGTCGACGGCGCGGTGGTGATCGTTGAAAACACCCTGCGCCGCCTGGCCCATGCGCAGCAACACCACGGTCGTTTGCTGACCCGTGCCGAGCGTTTCAAGGAAGTCTTTGCAGCGGCAAAAGAGGCGCGACGACCGCTGATTTTCGGCCAGTTGATCATCATGGTCGTGTACCTGCCGATCTTCGCCCTGAGCGGCGTCGAAGGGAAAATGTTCCATCCGATGGCGTTCACTGTGGTCATCGCTTTGCTCGGTGCCATGCTGCTTTCCGTGACCTTTGTGCCGGCGGCGATTGCGCTGTTCGTGACTGGCAAGGTCAAGGAAGAAGAGGGCGCGGTGATGCGTGGCGCACGTCGTGTTTATGCGCCGGCGCTGGCTTGGGTCATGTCCCATCGCGCAATCGCAGTGGGCGCGGCGTTGGGCGTGATCGTGCTCAGCGGTGTGCTCACCAGCCGCATGGGCAGCGAGTTTGTGCCGAGCCTCAGTGAGGGCGATTTTGCCCTGCAAGCCTTGCGCGTGCCGGGCACCAGCCTGACGCAATCGGTGGACATGCAGCAGCGCCTGGAAACGCTGATTCTGGCGAAGGTGCCGGAAGTCGAACGCGTCTTTGCTCGCACCGGCACGGCGGAAATTGCTTCCGATCCGATGCCGCCGAACATCTCCGACAGCTATGTGATGCTCAAGCCGAAAGAGCAGTGGCCGGACCCGGGCAAGTCCCGTGAAACCTTGATGGCCGAACTGCAAGCCGCCGCCGCAACGCTGCCGGGCAGCAACTATGAACTGTCGCAGCCGATTCAACTGCGCTTCAACGAACTGATCTCCGGGGTGCGCAGTGACGTCGCGGTGAAGGTGTTCGGCGATGACATGGACGTGCTCAACGCCACCGCTGCGAAAATTGCCGCAGCAATGCAAAAGGTTAACGGCGCCTCTGAAGTCAAGGTCGAACAAACCACTGGCTTGCCGGTGCTGACCATCAATATCGATCGCGACAAGGCGGCGCGTTATGGGCTGAATGTGGGTGATGTGCAGGACACCATTGCCGTTGCGGTCGGTGGGCGTAAGGCCGGGACGTTGTATGAGGGTGATCGGCGTTTCGACATGGTCGTGCGCTTGTCCGATGCCATGCGCAAGGACATCGACGGCTTGTCGGCGTTGCTGATTCCGGTGCCGGCGCCTTTGAATGGCGCGGCGAATCAAATCGGCTTTATCGCGCTGCAAGACGTCGCCAGCCTCGACCTGGTGCTCGGGCCGAATCAGGTCAGCCGCGAGAACGGCAAGCGTCTGGTGATCGTCAGCGCCAACGTGCGCGGGCGTGATATCGGCTCGTTCGTCAGCGAGGCCGGCGAAGTGATCGAACGTGATGTGCAAGTGCCGGCCGGTTACTGGACCAGTTGGGGCGGACAGTTCGAGCAACTGCAATCGGCGGCCAAGCGTTTGCAGATTGTGGTGCCGGTGGCGTTGCTGTTGGTGTTCGGGTTGTTGTTCATGATGTTCAACAACCTGAAGGACGGCTTGCTGGTGTTTACCGGGATTCCGTTTGCGTTGACGGGTGGGGTCATGGCGCTGTGGTTGCGGGATATTCCGCTGTCGATTTCGGCGGGTGTCGGGTTTATTGCTTTGTCGGGTGTGGCAGTGTTGAACGGGTTGGTGATGATTGCGTTTATTCGTAATTTGCGTGAGGAGGGGCGCTCGCTTTCGGACGCGATTCATGAGGGGGCGCTGACGCGTTTGCGGCCGGTGTTGATGACCGCGCTGGTGGCGTCGCTGGGGTTTATTCCGATGGCGCTTGCGACCGGCACAGGCGCCGAAGTGCAGCGGCCGCTTGCCACCGTAGTGATCGGCGGAATCCTGTCCTCGACGATCCTCACGCTGCTGATCTTGCCGGCGCTCTATCAACTCGCCCATCGCCGGGATGAGGACGCCGTTCCAACTAAATAGGTAATCCCCCCTGTAGGCCTTCGCCTGCTCGCGATAGCGGTCTATCGGTCAGATCTAAATTGACTGACCCACCGCTATCGCGAGCAGGCGAAGGCCTACAGGTTTTGTGTTCGACTTCAGAAGTGCGCCCTGGAGATAACGGATATGTAATGTCCCCGCCACCGTCACGATAGGTTCGGATTGTTACCTTGATCCCGTCAGTTACTTAAACGAGGAATCAACGATGAAACTTGCCCAACTCACTGCCTTCGCCGCTGCTCTGGCGATCTCTTCTGTGGCCCTGGCCGAAGGCGGCGGCGACCGCACATTCGAGCGGATGATGAGCAGCAACGACCGCTCCATGGAACTCTTCGTCGCCAAGGAAAAAGCCGCCGGCAACCCGGTGGTCGTCACTGACAAGAAAGACGACAAAACCCGCGATCTGTAAGCCTGCTGCACCTGAACAAGCCCTTCATCGCGCATCGATGCCGGGCTTTTTTTTCAAGCCCGGACGGGAAGGAAATGGATATGAAAGTACTCAAGTTGATCGCATTCGCCGCTGTCATGGCGATGTCGGTGAATGTGCTGGCCGAAGGCGGTGGTGACCGCACCTTTGAACGCGCGCTCAGCGCCAACAGCAAAGCCATGGAACAGTACGCCGCCAACCAGGGCAAAGCGCCGCCGGCGGTGAAGGATTACGAATACGGCATGAAGCTGGACGTGGTCAAGGTGGTGAGCGTGGTGAAGCCACAGCCTGCGTGCAAAGTGGTGCCCACCGCGATGACCTACGAGGACTCCAAAGGCCAGCTCAACACCATCAAGTACAACGTGATGGGCGTATGTCGAAACGGCGGAAGCTGAATCCGCCACGCCAGAACGCGGCCCCGTGTAGGAGCTGCCGAAGGCTGCGATCTTTTGACTTTGATTCTAAAGATCAAGATCAAAAGATCGCAGCCTTCGGCAGCTCCTACAGGGGCCGAATTTCAATATCACGCTGCGTATTTCAATTCGTGATGTTTAAAGGTTGTGTGAGAAGTGCGGAAGCTTCCCACAATGTTTTCAGGTTGTCCGTCGGACGTCCGCTCTCTAGCCTGTGTGGGTCGCTGCCAATTCAGCGATCGGGATTGGAACCCCGCGGCTCAACTGAAGCAAAACGCACTGTTCATGACGTATGCTTGTGCACTTTCATGTGTGCACTCCGTTATGGCGGCTGTGCGCGGGAGACTTCGAGTCTGTCGGGTTTGCTCAGTTGCCCGGGTTCCAACCTGCGTACAGCTGCCACCCTTTCGCGTGGAACCGAAAGGGCCAGCTCCACCTTCAAGCTGAGTAAAACATTATGAAAAAGCCAACCCCGAATCCCCCCGAAACAGACGTCATCCCGGACGCCAACTCAACATCCCCCTACGCCTCCGTCGAAACTAAAAAACTTCACGAAGCCGCCGACCGCGCCCTCGATTTCTACCTCAAACCCTCAGTCGCCATCATGTCCGCACCGTACATCCCCAACCAGATGTTCCTGGTCAATCCCAAAGCCGACAACGAATCACTACTGGCCAACGCCAGCGAATCCCTGGCCTCGGCCACGGTGATGCTCGGCGACTTCGCCGCGCTATTAGGCGGCACCCATCGCAAGACCCTTCTCGGTATCGCGCAGGTGGTCATGCTCGGCGAACTGGCGGTGAACAAAGCGCTGGATAACGTGGAGGTCACGACGTAGGCAAAGGTCCTTTGGCGAGGATCTCTTTCTCGCCAGACTAAATAAAATGACCGTGTATCTTAAAGCTATACGCGTATATGCATTAGCTACACGGTCGGTATAGAATCGACTCCGAAGCTGCTCACATGGCTTCGCACCTCAAACGTTAGATCTCACGTTAAGAGCATGGCCTAAACCTCTCCGGGCCACTCAAGGAGTCAGAAAATGAAAAGTAAACAAAAGCTGATGTGCTAACGCCATAAGGAGGCTCCAGTTCCAACATCACCTACCCAGATGGGAAACAGAACAAATGTCCACAACTGAAAGCGTTGAAAAATCCAAACCCGTTCCAATCAACATGAGAGCGGACGAAAAGAAACGTAATCTGATCGATTTGGCAGCCGCCATGTCTGGTCGTGATCGCACAAGTTTTATCCTGGAAGCTGCCTGCCAAAAAGCTGAAGAGGTGATTCTGGATAAACGACTGTTCCTTCTCGACGACAGCGCATTTGACGCATTCGAACAGGCTATTGAAGCCAATCCGGCTCGAGGTAACGAATGCCTGCACCAACTGCTCGCACGTCCAAAACGTTGGAGTTGACCGCCCCCGAGAAGCTCAACGACCTACACGAGCTCAATGCTTTCGATTCTGGTGAGGTGACCATTGACCATTACCTGCAGAGGAAGGCGCGAAAAGCCCAATCCACCAAGCAGGCTGTTGTGTACGTCAGTTGCCTCAAAGGCACGTCGAATGTGATGGCCTATTACACGCTCTCCAGCGGATCAGTCGCCCGTGCCAGCGTCATGCCGAAAAGCAGTCAACGCAATTCGCCCAGTGTCCATCCGGTAACTCTATTGGGGCGTATGGGGGTAACGCGCGAAGCTCAGGGCCAAGGTTTCGCTGTCGATTTACTGCAAGATGCGATTGAAAGAGCCCTCAACGCGTCTCAGTCGATCGGATCCAGCGCAATAATTGTTCATCCCTTGAATGATCGGCTGTCGAGCTTTTATATCAAGTACGCGGGATTCATTCCGTGCCCCGACATTTCCCCTATAACCCTGATGCTGCCTTTACGCTAAAGCTTGGCTTTCAGCTACCCGCTAGGTTGTCTCGATAGCGGGTTGATTATGTCGCGACCGCAGCGCAAAAAAAGCGCCCCGAAGGACGCCAAAAGATTCACCTCTTACCAAAGGAGCAAGGAGCTTCTAAAGGTGAATTTGCATCAACCGCGCAATCAGAGAATCGCCAGCGGATACTCGACAATCACCCGCACTTCATCCAGATCCGACTCGAACGCCGTGGCGCGAGTTGTGGCCTGGCGCAAGCGCAGCGACAGGTCTTTCATCGAACCGCTTTGCACCACGTATTTGACTTCGATATCGCGCTCCCAACGTTTCTGATCGGTCAGCGGATTACCCTCGGCATCGCGGCGTATGTACACGGCGTTGGCGTTCGAATAATCGGCGTCGGTGCCGCGTGCGTAACGGGTCATGAATGACAGACCGGGCACGCCATAGGTCGTCATGTCGAGGTCATACCGCACCATCCACGAACGTTCTTTCGGCGAGTTGAAGTCGCTGTACTGGATCGAGTTGTCGAGGAATATCGAGTCGGACTGGCGCAGGTAATCGAAGTCGTCATTACCGTTGTTGCGCTGGCGGGAGAGGGCGACCGAGTGGGCGCCGAGTTTCACGCCGACGCGACCGCTCCAGATGTTGTTGTCGAATTCGCCTAGCAGTTGTTTGCCTTCATCGACGGCTTTGTAATAGTTCAGGCCACCGAACAGCGACAGATCATCGGACAGCGGATAGGTCCAGGCAGTACCGGCGTAATACTGATTCCACGCATCCTTGAGGCGGCTGGAATAGAGGCTGAAACTGAGGTTTTTGTTCAGCACGTAATCGCCGCCGCCATACGCGATCCACGGCGAATTGACTGGGCCTGCGTAGAAGGTCGCGAAGTTCTCGCGCATGTCGCTGGACACCGGTTGGCTCATCGCATGCAATCGACCGCCCTGCACCGACAGACCTTCAATGCTGGTGTTGCTCGCCGTCACCCCGCGGAAGCTTTCCGGCAGCAAGCGCGAGTCACCGGCCGCGACCATCGGGTTGGCCGGGAACACATCACCGACCCTGACCACCGTATCGAACGCCCGGATTTTCGCGGCGCCGCCGACCTTGGTGTATTCGTCCCGCGCTTCGCCGTCGCTGTTGACCGGCAACACATCAAACGAACTGCGCCCGCCATTACGGCCGTCACCGGTGTCGAGTTTCAGACCAATCATCGCAAACGCATCGACACCGACGCCGACGGTGCCTTGAGTGAAACCGGATTCGAATTTGCTGATCACGGCATGCGCCCAGGCTTCGGAATAACCGTTGCCGGTCGGGCTGGACTGGCCGTTGCGATGATCACGATTGAAGTAGAAGTTACGGTTGAGCACCGTCAGGCTGCTGCCTTCGACAAAGCCTTCAGGCTTGTCTTCTGCAAACACCATGGACGGCGCGGCGCCGACCACCACCGCTAAAGCGGCCATCGATATTTTTGTAGGGTTAACCATCAAACACTCCTTGGGTTCGGCAGAACGGGAACGTGCTTCGGCGTGGGTTTTATTGTTCGGCGGAGCAGGGCCCGCCGGCATGGTCGCCGGGTGACATCGTTGCAAGCTGCGGATAACGCCAAGGTGATGAGGGAATTACAATTTCGTCATGTGTCTGTACCGGGATTGTGTGAACGCCACGCAAACCTGTGAGAGCGAGCTTGCTCCGGGCGGCGTTCCGACGAAAGCGGAGTGTCAGCCAATCAAGATGTTGAAAGTGCCTACACCTTCGCGAGCAGGCTCGCTCCCACAAGTGGTCTGAGGTGTACCTGAGTGTTGGGATCGACACACAATCTGTAAGAGTGAGCCTGCTCGCGAAAGCGGAGTGCCAGGCTCTGAAGAGGGTTGATGTGCCGACGCCTTCGTCGGAACGCCGCCCGGAGCAGGCTCGCTCCCACAGTAATCCGGATGATTCTGATAGATCACATGTGAGCGGATGTGGCTTTTATCTTTCGAAGGTATCCAGCAAGCCATGTGATACAGATGCATCAATTTCGGCGGGAAGTATGAGTTTGCCTTTCATGGCGCCGATCCGTGTTACCCGGGTCTTCTTCAAGGTGATTTTGCCTTGGCGTTCTTCGGCTAACGCATCAAGGCCATTCATCAATTCTGAATAAATATCCCGCTTCATGGTTCGTGGATCTCCACTTGATATGTGATCCCCGAATTTAACGAAAAATGTCTTCTACGGAATGTCAGCCATTGCTCAGGGGTTTGCAGGCAAATTCCTAAAAAGGGGAGGGCGTTGAGATCAAAAGACCTCAGTCTTCGGCATCTCCTAAAGGCTGTGATCTTTTGACGGTAACTCTACAAAACGAAACTGGCACTCGAAGGTGCCGTTTTGCGTAGCTAGTAGACTTTTGTGCTTCTACGTTACTTGCGATCCAGCGCTATTTCTTTACGGTTAATGACTTTCTCGTTCACGACGCGACGTACAACCGGAACAGAAGGTTTATGGGGAGGTGTCGGTCTGGTCGCGTCCTCAGGTTTTGATTGGCCATTTGTGTTGTTCATTTCTGATTTCCGCTGGAGTTTTATTTTCTCGTTCCTGAAGACGGACTCGATTTGGATCGATGTCTTTTACGTCGAACAAGATAAGCAAAAAGCCAAATTCTGGCTGTAGGAGGAACCCAACAGTAGGGCGCGAGATTTCGGGGATTTCAGTAGGAAGGGCATAGCATTGGTAAAAAATCCCACAAAAACAAAAACGGCACCCGAAGGTGCCGTTTTCATTTCTAACCAGCCAAGCTATCAGCCCGCCAGACCCGCCTGCTGAACCAGAGTCAGCAATGGCTGCGGGTACACACCCAGGAAGAACGCGACCAGGGCGATGGCCAGCAGCATTACGCCGCCTGCCTTCTGTTCCCAGTGCAACTGGGCGTCGTGGCGACGCAGGTTTGGCTCGATCAGGTACAGGGTGACCATCACGCGCAGGTAGTAGAAGACGCCGATGGCGCTGCCCAGCACCAGCGAACCGACCAACCACCACTGATGCGATTCAACACCGGTAGCGATGATGTAGAACTTGCCGATGAAGCCAGCGGTCAGCGGGATACCGGCCAGGGACAGCATCATCACGGTCAGCACGGCGGTCAGGTACGGACGGCGCCAGAACAGGCCGCGGTATTCGTACAGGGCGTCCGCGTCACGGCCGTTGTACGGCGAGGACATCAGGGTGATTACGCCGAAGGCGCCGAGGCTGGTGATTACGTAGGTGACCAGGTACACGCCGATGGCTTCCACCGCCAGACCCTTGCTCGCCACCAGGGCGATCAGCAGGTAGCCGAAGTGCGCGATGGACGAGTAACCGAGCAGACGCTTGAGGTTGCTCTGGGTCAGGGCCAACAGGTTACCGAACAGGATCGAGGCGATGGCGATGACGGTCAGCACGTCGCTCAGGACGCCGCTGCTGGCAGCAGGGGAGATCTGGAACAGACGCACCATCACCGCAAACACCGCAACCTTCGAAGCAGTCGCGAGGAACGCGGCCACCGGTGCCGGGGCACCTTCGTAGACGTCCGGCGTCCACAGGTGGAACGGAACCAGCGACAGCTTGAACGCCAGACCGATCAGCATCATGCCCAGGCCCAGTTGCGCCAGCGAGCTAGGCAGGCCAGTCGCAGCCAAGGCCTGACCGATACCGACGAAGCTCAGCGAACCCGAATCGGCGTACAGCAGCGCCATACCGAACAACAGGAACGCGGAACCGGCGGCTGACAGCACCATGTATTTGATGCCGGCTTCCAGCGAACGCTTGTTGAAGAAGGCGTAAGCCACCAGACCGTAAACCGGCACCGAGAGCAGTTCCAGACCGATGAACAAACCGGCCAGGTGCTGCGCGCTGACCAGAACCAGACCACCAGCAGCGGCCATCAGGATCAGCAAGTACAGTTCTTCACGGTTGCCCGGGTAACCCGACCCGCCATCACCCAAATAGGCGTGGGCGAGGGTGACGCAGGCGAGGGTGGCGACCAGGATCAGCGCCATGTACAGGCAAGCGAAGGTGTCGATTTGCAGCAACGGGGTCACGGCCAGAGGCGCGACTTTCAGGGCTGGGAGGATCGACAGCAAGGCCAGGTTCAGACCGGCGACCGAGATCAGGAAGGTCTGCGAGTGGTTGCGGCGCCAGGCGATTGCCAGCATCACCACGATAATGGTGAGGCTGGTGATCAACAGTGGCGCAAGCGCAATAAAGTGTTGAATCGTGAATTCCATAGCGCTCTTACCGGGCCGAAGCGAGTTGAGTGAAGGCGGTGCCGAGCCACTGCTGCACGCCATGCATCGTGGCGGCAGACGTGTCGAGGAACGGTTGCGGGTAGACGCCGAGGTAAATCAGCAGCACCGCAAGGCCCAGCACCATGATCAGTTCGCGAGCGTCCATACCGTGCAGGATCGAATCCGATTTCGACGGACCGAAGTAGGCACGGTGGATCATGATCAGCGAGTAGACCGAACCGAACACCAGACCGGACGTGGCAATCGCGGTGATCCATGGAGCGCTGGCGAAAGTGCCGATCAGGATCAGGAATTCACCGACAAAGTTACCGGTACCCGGCAAGCCCAGGGACGCGGCTGCGAAGAACAGGCTGATCGCCGGCAGGTAAGCGATACGCGACCACAGACCGCCCATCTCACGCATGTCACGCGTGTGCAGACGCTCGTACAACTGACCGCTGAGGATAAACAGCGCGGCTGCCGAGACACCGTGCGCCAACATCTGGATCACTGCACCTTGCAGCGCCAGTTGGCTGCCGGAGTAGATGCCGATCAATACGAAACCCATGTGGGAAACGGACGAGAAGGCAATCAGACGCTTGATGTCGGTTTGTGCGAAAGCAAGGAACGCACCGTAGAAGATCCCGACCAGACCGAGGGTCATGGCGATCGGCGCAAACTCGGCCGAAGCATTCGGGAACAGCGGCAGGGCGAAACGCAGCAGACCGTAGGCAGCGGTTTTCAGCAAGATACCGGCGAGGTCGACGGAACCGGCAGTCGGCGCCTGGGCGTGGGCATCAGGCAACCACGAGTGGAACGGTACGACGGGCAGCTTGACCGCGAAGGCGATGAAGAAGCCGAGCATCAGGATGTACTCGGTGGTCATCGACATCTTGGTTTTCAACAGGTCGGCGTAGTTGAAAGTAATCACGCCAGTGTTGTTGAAGTTGACCAGCACCAGACCCAGGATCGCCACCAGCATGATCAGGCCGGACGCCTGAGTGAAGATGAAGAACTTGGTCGCTGCGTAGATTCGGGTTTTCTTGCCGTCCGAAGAACTGTGACCCCAGAGCGCGATGAGGAAGTACATCGGCACCAGCATCATTTCCCAGAAGAAGAAGAACATGAACAGGTCGAGGGCGAGGAACACGCCAACCACGCCGCCCAGGATCCACATCAGGTTCAGGTGGAAGAAGCCAACGTGACGTTGAATCTCTTTCCACGAGCAGAGTACCGAGAGGATACCCAGCAGACCGGTCAGCAGGATCATCAACAGCGACAGGCCGTCGAGGGCCAGGTGCACGTTGATGCCGAAACGCTGGATCCAGACATGCTTGAACTCAAGCGCCCAGGTCGGATCGGCGCCAGGCGCCGGCGCAAATGAATAGTCACCGTGGGCCCACAGCCAGAGGCCGAGGGCGAGTTCCAGGGTCATGGTCAACAGCGCAATCCAGCGCGGGAGGGTAGCGCCGAAGCGCTCACCCATCCAGCACAGCAGGCCGCCGATGAAGGGGATCAGGATTAGCCAAGGCAGAATCATGACGGGCTCGTTTCCTTTCGCAAATTCGCAAGGTTCATATCAGACCGCTACCAGCACGATGGCGCCAATCACCAGCACGGCACCAGCAGCCATCGAAGCAGCGTACCAACGCAGTTGACCGGTCTCGGTGCGGCTCAGGGCAGTGTGACCACCCTTGGCCATACGCGGGATCAGACCGATGGTCTGGTCGAGCGGGTCTTTGCGCAGTACATGGCTGATCGCCAGGTAAGGCTTGACGAACAGTTTGTCGTAGATCCAGTCGAAGCCCCAGGCGGCGAACCACCAGGCCGAAAGGAAACGGCCGATGCCGCTGTTGGCGACTGCCGTGACGAAGCGACGCTTGCCGAGGAACAGCAGCGCTGCCAGCAGGATACCGGCCAGGGCAATGGCGCCCGAAGCGATTTCCAGGCTGTGCTTGGCTTCGCCACCGGCATGGCCAACGCTTTCTGGCAGTACGCCGTGCAGCGGTGGCACGATCATCGCGCCGACGAAAGTCGACAGCACGATCAGCACCGACAGTGGCAGCCAGTGCGAGATGCCGTGACCGGCGTGGGCTTCGGTCTTGGCTTCACCGTGGAACGTGATGAAGATCAGGCGGAAGGTGTACAGCGACGTCATGAACGCGCCGACCAGACCTGCGTAAAGCAGACCGTGGTTGCCGCTGGCGAACGCTTCCCAAAGGATTTCGTCCTTGGAGTAGAAGCCTGCGGTGACCAGTGGCAAAGCAGCCAGTGCAGCGCCGCCGACGATGAAGCTGGCGTAGGCCAGTGGCAGTTTTTTCCACAGACCGCCCATCTTGAAGATGTTCTGCTCGTGGTGGCAGGCAACGATCACCGCACCGGAAGCAAGGAACAGCAGGGCCTTGAAGAAGGCGTGGGTCATCAGGTGGAAAATCGCGCCATCCCATGCACCAACGCCCAGCGCCAGGAACATGTAGCCGATCTGGCTCATGGTCGAGTAGGCGAGGATACGTTTGATGTCGGTTTGTACCAGCGCGGCGAAACCTGCCAGCACCAGCGTCACACCACCAACGATGCCGACCAGGTGCAGGATTTCCGGGGCCAGGGTGAACAGGCCGTGGGTACGGGCGATCAGGTAGACACCAGCAGTCACCATGGTTGCGGCGTGGATCAGTGCCGACACCGGAGTCGGGCCGGCCATCGCGTCCGCGAGCCAGGTTTGCAGCGGCAGTTGTGCCGATTTACCGACCGCGCCACCCAGCAACATCAGGGTTGCCAGGGTGATCCAGAAGTCGCCGACCTGGAATTTCTGCGGTGCCAGCACCAGCAGTTCCTGGATGTTCAGCGTGCCCACTTGCTGGAACAGGATGAACAGGCCGATGGCCATGAACACGTCGCCGATCCGGGTCACGATGAAGGCTTTGAGTGCGGCGTTACCGTTGTTGCGGTTGCTGTAATAGAAACCGATCAACAGGTACGAGCACAGGCCCACGCCTTCCCAGCCGAAGTACAGGAACAACAGGTTATCGCCGAGCACCAGGAACAGCATGCTGGCGATAAACAGGTTGGTGTACGAGAAGAAGCGCGAGTAGCCCGCTTCACCGCGCATGTACCAGGACGCGAACAGGTGGATCAGGAAACCGACGCCAACCACCACGCCGAGCATGGTGATCGACAGGCCGTCGACGTAGAGGGCGAAGTCAGGCTTGAAGCCTTCGACCGCCATCCACTTCCACAGCACCAGGGTGTAGTGACCGCCCTCGGGAGGTGCGACGTTGAATTGCCAGATGACGTAGGCGGCGACGATCGCCGACAAGCCAATGGAACCCACGCCGATCAGCGCCGAGAGGTTTTCCGACCAGCGTCCACGGGAGAACGACAGCAGCAGGAAACCGATCAGAGGGAATACGAAAGTCAGAAAGATCAGGTTCATCCGCGCATCTCACTGGCAGCGTCGATATCGAGCGTGTGGAAGCGGCGATACAGTTGCAGCAGGATCGCCAGACCAATACTGGCCTCGGCGGCTGCAAGGCTGATCACCAGGATGAACATGATCTGTCCATCCGGCTGGCCCCAACGGGCACCAGCAACAATGAACGCCAGTGCAGAGGCGTTCATCATCACTTCCAGACTCATCAACACGAACAAAATGTTGCGGCGGACCATCAGGCCGACCAGACCAAGGCAGAACAGGATGCCGGCAACGGCCAATCCATGCTCGAGAGGGATAGCAGGCATGTCTTACTCCTTCGCCTCGTTACGGCCCAAATGGAACGCCGTGACGGCTGCAGCGAGCAGCAGCATCGAGGCGAGTTCGACCACCAGCAGGTACGGACCGAACAGGCTGATGCCCACGGCTTTCGCGTCTACGGTGGTGTGGCCGATGGCCTGGCCGCTCTGATGAGCGAACAGCACATACAGCAGTTCGGCCAGCAGCAGCGCGGCGAGAATCACCGGACCGGCCCAGATGCCGGGCTTGAGCCAGACGCGTTCTTGCTGAACCGAGGCCGGGCCCAGGTTCAGCATCATCACCACGAACACGAACAGCACCATGATGGCGCCGGCGTAGGCGATCACTTCCAGCACGCCGGCGAACGGCGCGCCTAGTGCGAAGAAGGTCATGGCCACGGCGATCAACGAGATGATCAGGTAGAGCAGGGCGTGCACAGGGTTGGTGTTGGTGACTACGCGAAGCGTGGACACAACAGCGATACCCGATGCGAAATAGAAAGCGAATTCCATCGTTCTTCCTTAAGGCAGCAAGCTCTTCACGTTGATCGGTTCGGCTTCGTTCTGTGCGGAGCCTTTCGGCTTGCCAGCGATTGCCATACCTGCAACACGATAGAAGTTGTAATCAGGATTTTTGCCGGGGCCGGAGATCAACAGATCTTCTTTCTCGTACACCAGGTCCTGACGTTTGAACTCGGCCATCTCGAAATCCGGGGTCAGCTGGATTGCGGTGGTCGGACAGGCTTCCTCGCAGAGACCGCAGAAAATGCAGCGCGAGAAGTTGATACGGAAGAAGTCCGGGTACCAGCGACCGTCTTCGGTTTCAGCTTTCTGCAGCGAGATGCAACCCACCGGGCAAGCCACGGCGCACAGGTTGCAGGCTACGCAACGCTCTTCGCCATCGGGGTCGCGGGTCAGGACGATACGACCACGGTAGCGGGGTGGCAGGTAGACCGCTTCTTCCGGGTATTGCAGGGTGTCGCGCTTGCGAAAGCCATGGCCGAAGACCATGACCAGGCTGCGCAACTGGGTACCGGTACCCTTAACGATGTCGCCAATATATTTGAACATGGGTCAAATCCTCACTGAACCGCGACTGCAGGCGTGTTCCACAACACGACTGCAGCGGTCACCAGCAAATTGATCAGGGTCAGTGGCAGGCAGAATTTCCAGCTGAAATCCATCACCTGGTCATAACGCGGACGCGGAATGGAAGCGCGCAGCAGGATGAACAGCATGATGAAGAACGCGGTCTTCAGTGCGAACCAGACGAACGCCAGTTGCGGCAAGATGCCGAACGGACCGTGCCAGCCACCGAAGAACAGGGTGACCAACAGCGCCGAGATCAGGATGATGCCGATGTATTCACCGACGAAGAACATGCCCCATTTCATACCGGCGTATTCAATGTGGTAACCGTCGGCCAGTTCCTGTTCCGCTTCCGGCTGGTCGAACGGGTGACGGTGAGTCACGGCGACGCCAGCGATGAAGAAGGTACAGAAGCCGAAGAACTGCGGAATGATGAACCACAGGTTCTGCGCCTGGTACTCGACGATGTCGCGCATGTTGAACGAGCCGACCTGCACCACGATGCCCATCAGGGCCAGGCCCATGAACACTTCGTAGGACACGGTCTGCGCCGAGGCACGCAAGCTGCCGAGCAGGGCGAACTTGTTGTTACTCGACCAACCGGCGAACAGCACCGCGTAGACCGAAAGACCGGCCATGGCGAAGAAGAACAGCAGGCCGATGTTCAGATCCGCGACGCCCCAGGTCGGGGTGATCGGGATGATCGCGAAGGCGATCAGCAGGGCGGACATGGCCACCACCGGCGCCAAAGTGAAGATCACTTTGTCGGCAAACGGCGGAGTCCAGTCTTCCTTGAAGAACATCTTCAGCATGTCGGCGGCGATCTGGAACATACCAAACGGGCCAACGCGGTTCGGACCGTAACGGTCCTGCCACCAGCCCAACAGGCGACGTTCGACAAAGCTGAGCAGCGCGCCTGCGACCACCACGGCCAGCAGGATCACGATGGCTTTGACGACCGAGAGGATCACATCGATCACTTCAGGGGTGAACCAGGTCATTGCGCTGCCTCCTGCAGACCGTCGACGGATACGCCGGCGAATGCCGGTGGAATGCCGGCGATGCCCGCAGGCAATGCCACCAGACCGGCGCCCAGTTCTTCATTGATGCGCAGCGGCAGACGCAGGGTCTGACCGGCCACGTTCAGGCTCAGCAGAGCACCGTCGTTGACGCCCAGACGATCCGCTTCCGACTTGGCCAGAGCCACGTATGGAGCCGGAATGCGCTCTTGAACCGGTGCGGCTTTCGAAGAGTTCTCTTCGCTGCCGAACAGGTGGAAGAACGGCACGGCTTGCCAGGTGCCCGGCGCCGGGTTGAATGCGCGCGGTGCAGCAGCGAACCAGTTCAGCGAGTCGCCAGTGCTTTCGATCAGGCGGGTGCCCGGGTCGCCGGCACGGATGTGACCACCGACTTCGTCCTGGAACTTGTTCCACGCTTGTGGTGAGTTCCAGCCCGGCGACCATGCAAATGGCACCTGCTGACGCGGTTCGGCAGAGCCCGAGTAACCTTCCATGGAGAAGGCGAACGCGGTGTCTTTGTCTTGCGGGGTGCGTGGTTCGTGAACGCTGATGTCGGCGCGCATCGCGGTGCGACCGGAATAACGCAGCGGCTCACGCGCCAGTTTCAGACCCTTGATGCGGAACGCCGCCGACGGTGCAGCGTCGACGATACGCGCCAGTTGCTCGGTGCTCGAAGCAACGGCAGCGGTGACGTGGTCGAGTTGCGTCCAGTCGATCGGCTGGTTCAGCAGGGTGGCGCGCAGGGCGTGCAGCCAGCGCCAGCCTTCGTGAACCAGGATGCTCGCATCCATGTATTGCGGGTCGAAAACCTGGAAGAAGCGCTGGGCGCGGCCTTCCTGGCTGACCAGCGTACCGTCGCCTTCGGCGAAGCTTGCTGCTGGCAGCACCAGGTGCGCGCGGTCGCTGGTAGCCGTCTTCTGATGGTCAGCAACGATCACTACTTGCGCAGCGTTCAGTGCCGCATCGACTTTTTCTTTGGCGGTGCGGGTGTACAGATCGTTTTCCAGCACAACGATCGCGTCAGCCTTACCGTCGATGACGGCTTGCAGCGCCGCGTCGACCGATTCGCCACCGAGCATGGCCAGACCGAGGCTGTTGGCTTCCGGGACGATCAGGCTGATCGAACCGTTTTTCTCGCGCAGCTTCAGGGCCTTGGCGATGTTCGCGGCGGCTTCGATCAAGGCTTTGGAGCCCAGCGAAGTACCGGCGATGATCAGCGGACGTTTGGCCGCGAGCAGGGCATCAGCAATGCGCTTGGCCAGTTCCAGTGCTTCGGCGTCCAGACCTTCAACGGCCGGGGCGCTGGCATCCAGAGCGTGAGCAACGGCGAAACCGATGCGCGCCAGGTCATCGGGAGCGGCGTGTACGCATTCTTCAGCAATGTCGTCGAGCTTGGTTTCCGCCAGGCTGGCGATGAACAGCGGGTTCAGCGCGTGCTGACCGATGTTCTTCACCGCCGCGTCGAGCCAAGGCTGAACGCGCATGGCTTCGGCCATGTCTTCAGCTTTGCCTTTGACCGATTGACGCAGCGACAGCGCCACACGGGCGGCGGTCTGGGTCAGGTCTTCACCGAGGACGAAGATCGCATCGTGGTCTTCGATGTCGCGCATGTTCGGCACTGGCAGCGGGCTGTCTTTCAGCACTTGCAGGACCAGACGGATGCGCTCCAGTTCGGAGGCTTCGATACCCGAGTAGAAGTGCTCGGCGCCAACCAGTTCACGCAACGCGTAGTTGCTTTCGAGGCTGGCACGCGGCGAACCGATACCGACGATGTTGCGACCGCGCAGCAGGTCAGCGGCTTTATCCAGTGCAGCATCCAGACCGAGCTTGGTGCCGTCGGCCAGCAGTGGCTGACGTGGACGGTCGGTGCGGTTGACGTAGCCATAACCGAAACGGCCACGGTCGCACAGGAAGTACTGGTTTACCGAACCGTTGAAACGGTTTTCGATGCGACGCAGTTCGCCGTAACGCTCGCCCGGGGAAATGTTGCAACCGCTCGAGCAGCCGTGGCAGATGCTCGGCGCGAACTGCATGTCCCACTTACGGTTGTAGCGCTCTGAGTGCGTCTTGTCGGTGAACACACCGGTCGGGCAGACCTCGGTGAGGTTGCCGGAGAACTCGCTTTCGAGGGTGCCGTCTTCAACGCGACCGAAGTACACGTTGTCGTGGGCGCCGAACACACCGAGGTCGGTGCCGCCAGCGTAATCCTTATAGAAACGCACGCAGCGGTAGCAAGCGATGCAGCGGTTCATTTCGTGGGAAATGAACGGGCCCAGTTGCTGATTCTGGTGGGTGCGTTTGGTGAAGCGATAACGGCGCTCGTTGTGGCCGGTCATCACGGTCATGTCTTGCAGGTGGCAGTGACCGCCTTCTTCGCACACAGGGCAGTCGTGCGGGTGGTTGGTCATCAGCCATTCAACAACACTGGCGCGGAACGCCTTGGATTCTTCATCTTCGATGGAGATCCAGGTGTTGTCAGTGGCAGGGGTCATGCAGGACATGACGATGCGACCACGGGTGTCGTTCTCGTCGGTGTACTGCTTGACCGCGCACTGGCGGCAAGCCCCGACGCTACCAAGCGCGGGGTGCCAGCAGAAATATGGAATGTCGAGGCCCAGCGACAGACATGCCTGTAACAGGTTGTCTGCCCCGTCGACTTCGAGCGCTTTGCCGTCTACGTGGATAGTGGCCATGGTTCAAAGGTCTTCGTTGGCCCGGTGTCAGCGGGCGTGGCTAATGGAATCTTGTTATCCGTGCGAATCAAACCAGCCTCGAAAGGCGTCATCGCAGGAGGAGAAGGGCCCAGGCCCTTCACCTGTTAAGCGTTTACGCGCCGATTACGATCGGCCTTGCCAGAGGCGGGACGGCGGCGCTGACTGGCGCGATACCGGCTTCGAACTCTGGACGGAAGTATTTGATGGCACTGCCCAACGGTTCCACGGCACCCGGTGCGTGAGCACAGAAGGTCTTGCCCGGGCCGAGGAAGTTGACCAGACCCAGCAGGGTCTCGATGTCACCTGGCTGACCGCGGCCTTGTTCGATGGCCATCAGCAGCTTGACGCTCCATGGCAAACCATCGCGGCACGGGGTGCAGAAACCGCACGACTCGCGAGCGAAGAACTGCTCCATGTTGCGCAGCAAGGAGACCATGTTGACGCTGTCGTCCACCGCCATGGCCAGGCCGGTACCCATACGGGTGCCCACTTTGGCGATGCCGCCGGCGTACATTTGGGCGTCGAGGTGTTCAGGCAGGAGGAAGCCGGTACCGGCGCCACCTGGCTGCCAGGCCTTGAGTTTGAAACCGTCGCGCATGCCGCCGGCGTAGTCTTCGAACAACTCGCGACCGGTGACGCCGAATGGCAGTTCCCACAGGCCCGGGTTTTTGACTTTGCCGGAGAAGCCCATGAGCTTGGTGCCCATGTCTTCGCTGCCTTCACGCGCCAACGATTTGTACCAGTCAACGCCGTCGGCAATGATCGCCGGCACATTGCACAGGGTTTCCACGTTGTTCACGCAGGTCGGCTTGCCCCACACGCCGACGGCGGCAGGGAAGGGCGGCTTGGAGCGCGGGTTGGCGCGGCGGCCTTCGAGGGAGTTGATCAGTGCGGTTTCTTCACCGCAGATGTAACGCCCGGCGCCGGTGTGGACGAACAGCTCGAAATCGAAGCCGCTGCCCAGAATGTTCTTGCCCAGCAGGCCCGCAGCCTTGGCTTCTTCCACGGCACGGTTGAGGTGCTTGGCGGCGGTGGTGTATTCGCCACGCAGGAAGATGTAGCCACGGTAGGTTTTCAGTGCGCGGGCACTGATCAGCATGCCTTCGATCAGCAGATGGGGCAGTTGCTCCATCAGCATGCGGTCTTTCCAGGTGTTCGGCTCCATTTCATCCGCGTTGCACAGCAGGTAGCGGATGTTGATGGATTCGTCTTTGGGCATCAGGCCCCACTTCACGCCCGTGGGGAAACCTGCACCGCCGCGACCTTTGAGGCCGGCGTCTTTCACGGTCTGGACGATGGCGTCCTGATCCATGTCGGCGAAGGCTTTGCGCGCAGCAGCGTAACCGTTCTTGGCCTGGTACTCGTCGAGCCACACGGCTTCGCCGTCATCACGCAGACGCCAGGTCAGCGGGTGAGTCTCGGCCGAACGCTGAATGCGGTTGGCAGGACCGAAAGATGTCAGGGTCATACGTAGCCCTCGAGCAGTTTGGCGACGCCAGCAGGCTGCACATCACCAAAGGTGTCGTCGTCGATCATCAGCGCCGGTGCCTTGTCGCAGTTGCCGAGGCAGCAGACCGGCAGCAGGGTGAAACGACCGTCGGTGGTGGTCTGACCCAGGCCGATGCCCAGATTGTTCTGGATTTCGCTGACCACTGACTCGTGGCCGCCGATGTAGCAGACCATGCTGTCGCAGACGCGAATGATGTGACGGCCAACCGGCTGACGGAAAATCTGGCTATAGAACGTCGCCACACCTTCAACGTCGCTGGCCGGGATGCCGAGGATCTCGCCGATCGCGTACAGGGCGCCATCCGGCACCCAGCCGCGTTCTTTCTGAACGATCTTCAGGGCTTCGATCGACGCCGCGCGCGGGTCTTCGTAGTGATGCAGCTCGTGCTCGATGGCCGAGCGCTCGGTTTCACTGAGGGTGAAACGGTCTGTCTGGATAAGCGTGCTGTTCATGCTTAGCGGTCCACGTCGGCCATAACGAAATCGATACTACCCAGGTACGCAATCATGTCCGCGACCATGCTGCCTTTGATCACCGAAGGGATCTGTTGCAGATGCGGGAAGCTTGGAGTGCGGATCCGGGTACGGTAGCTCATGGTGCCGCCGTCGCTCGTCAGGTAATAACTGTTGATGCCCTTGGTCGCTTCGATCATCTGGAAGGATTCGTTGGCCGGCATCACCGGACCCCACGAAACTTGCAGGAAGTGCGTGATCAAGGTTTCGATGTGCTGCAGCGTGCGCTCTTTCGGCGGCGGCGTGGTCAGCGGGTGATCCGCCTTGTACGGGCCTTCCGGCATGTTGCGCATGCACTGGTCGATGATCTTGATGCTCTGGCGCATCTCTTCGACGCGAACCATGCAGCGGTCGTAGGCATCGCCGTTGGCAGCCAGCGGTACTTCGAACTCGAAGTTCTCGTAGCCGGAGTACGGACGCGCTTTACGCAGGTCGAAATCGCAACCGGTCGAACGCAGGCCAGCACCGGTGACACCCCATTCCAGGGCTTCTTTGGTGTTGTACTGGGCAACGCCGATGGTACGGCCCTTGAGGATGCTGTTCTGCAGGGCAGCCTTGGTGTATTCGTCGAGGCGTTTCGGCAGCCATTCAACGAAGTCTTTCACCAGTTTTTCCCAGCCGCGTGGCAGGTCGTGGGCAACACCACCGATGCGGTACCAGGCCGGGTGCAGACGGAAACCGGTAATGGCTTCAATCACCGTGTACGCCTTCTGGCGGTCGGTGAAGGTGAAGAACACCGGAGTCATGGCGCCGACGTCCTGGATGTAAGTCCCGAGGAACAGCAGGTGGCTGGTGATCCGGAAGAACTCGGCCATCATGATGCGGATGACGTCGACCTTCTCAGGCACCTTGATGCCGGCCAGCTTCTCGACCGAGAGCACGTACGGCAGGTTGTTCATCACGCCGCCGAGGTAGTCGATACGGTCGGTGTACGGGATGAAGCTGTGCCACGACTGACGCTCGGCCATCTTCTCGGCACCACGGTGGTGGTAACCGATGTCCGGCACGCAGTCGACGATCTCTTCACCGTCCAGTTGCAGAATGATGCGGAACGCACCGTGCGCAGAAGGGTGGTTGGGGCCGAGGTTGAGGAACATGTAGTCCTCGTTCGGGCCGGAACGCTTCATGCCCCAGTCTTCCGGACGGAAGCGCGCGGCTTCTTCCTCAAGCTGTTGCTTGGCGAGGTTGAGGCTGTACGGATCGAATTCGGTGGCGCGCGCCGGGAAGTCCTTGCGCAGCGGGTGACCTTCCCAGGTCGGCGGCATCATGATGCGCGACAGGTGCGGGTGACCTTTGAAGTCGATACCGAACATGTCCCAGACTTCACGCTCGTACCAGTTGGCGTTCGGCCAGATGCTGGTGACGGTCGGCAAGCTGAGGTCGCTCTCGGACAAGGCGACCTTGATCATCACGTCACTATTACGCTCCAGCGACATGAGGTGATAGAACACGGTGAACTCGGCGTCGCTCGGCAGCCCTTGACGCTTGGTGCGCAGACGCTCGTCCACGCCGTGCAGGTCATAGAGCATGACGTACGGCTTGGGCAGGTTGCGCAGGAAGGTCAGGACTTCGACGAGTCTGGCACGCGCCACCCACAGCACCGGCATGCCGGTGCGGGTCGGCTGGGCGGTGAACGCCTCCGGGCCAAAACGGTTGTTCAATTCAACGACCACATCCTGGTCGTCTGCCTTATAAGGCGGGATGTACAGAGCACTGCCTGTAGTCATGGTTATTTTTTCGCTTTCGGTCAACGTAAAGAATGAAGCCAGCTTCTCGTTTCTTTGTCAGAACAGATCTGGATCAGACTTCGTCAGGGCTGCGCAGGTTGGTGACTGCGATTCGCTGTTCGCGGCGCTGTTCCTTCTGCGAAGGCATGTCGGCGCGATAAACGCCTTGATCGCCAACGACCCAGGAAAGCGGACGACGCTCCTTGCCGATCGATTCCTGCAGCAGCATCAAGCCTTGCAGAAATGCTTCCGGACGAGGAGGGCAGCCAGGTACGTAGACGTCCACGGGCAGGAACTTGTCCACCCCTTGAACCACAGAGTAGATGTCGTACATGCCACCGGAGTTAGCGCACGAACCCATGGAGATCACCCACTTCGGCTCGAGCATCTGCTCGTAGAGACGTTGGATGATCGGCGCCATCTTGATGAAGCAGGTGCCGGCGATAACCATGAAGTCGGCCTGACGCGGCGATGCCCGGATCACTTCGGCGCCGAAGCGCGCGATGTCGTGGGGCGCCGTGAAGGCGGTGGTCATTTCCACGTAGCAGCACGACAAGCCGAAGTTGTACGGCCACAGGGAGTTTTTACGTCCCCAGTTGACCGCGCCACTCAGCACGTCTTCCAGCTTGCCCATGAAAATGTTTTTGTGGACTTGATCTTCTAACGGATCGGAGACGGTTTCCCGTTCGCCAATCGGATATTGCTCGTTAGGAGCATCGGGGTCGATCCTGGTGAGATTGTATTGCATTGCCAAAGCCTCATTGTTTCAGCTTCGCCTGCCGCTTGCGACGAGCTTCCGGAGCCCAGTCAAGGGCGCCCACTCGGAACAGGTAGACAAGACCTGCCAACAGAATTGCTATGAAAACGAGAGCTTCGACGAATCCGGTCCAGCCGCTTTCGCGGACGGACACAGACCATGCAAAGAGAAAGAGGGCTTCGATATCGAAGATCACGAAGAGCATCGCGACCAGATAGAATTTGGCTGAGAGCCGCAAGCGGGCGCCACCGGTAGGTAGCATGCCGGACTCGAACGGTTCGTTTTTGCTGCGACCCCAGGCTTTTGACCCGAGGAGGCTGGAGACGCCAAGCATGAAGGCACACAGGCCGACGACACCCAGAAGGAAAATGGCAAAGCCCCAGTTGTGGGCCATGAGTCCTGTCGCTTCGGGCATGCTGGTAATCCTTAACAGAGAGCAAAGGTCTCTGAGCTTGATAAAGAAATAGGCAGTGACGATATGTCGCAGCAATCAATCACGCTGATTTTATGGCTAAACACCCTGCAAGTAAAATTCCTATAGCGAAATTATTTATTGGAATAAGGACATAGCGCATCTCCAATGCCCTGCAGCCCATGCGTAGCGGGCATTAGGCGGGTTTATGCAAATAATGTTTTGTAGGGAATGTAACGAACATAGTTGCGGCTAAATGATAATTAATATCGTTTGGAGTGGTTTTGTAACTGTTTAACGGGATGTCAGTTGGGAAGTTGTCTTACTTGCACGTTACTGCAAGTAGCGACCGCGCCCGTTTTAGCGGATTTTTCTGACGGTTGTACCGCTCTGGATCAATGTTTTCTCCGAACGACGCCGATCCCTGTAGGAGTGAGCCTGCTCGCGATAGCGGTGGGTCAGTCACCGTATGCGCAAGCTGACACACCTCTATCGCGAGCAGGCTCACTCCTACAGGGATTTGTGGTGTTCATTAAATCGGGGCAAAAAAAACGCCCCGAACCAGTCGGGGCGTCAGTTTTGCGGCTCTGCGGTTAGCTTTCTGTACGATCCGCAGAGGCCGTTTGCTCAGCGAAGCCGAATCAGTGGAACTGTTCTTCTTCGGTCGAACCGGTCAGTGCGGTTACCGAGGACGAGCCACCTTGAATCACAGTGGTCATGTCGTCGAAGTAGCCGGTGCCCACTTCCTGCTGGTGGGCCACGAAGGTGTAACCCTTGGCAGCGTCGGCGAATTCCTGCTCCTGCAGCTTCACGTAGGCAGTCATGTCGTTGCGGGCGTAGTCGTGCGCCAGGTTGAACATGCTGTGCCACATGTTGTGAATGCCGGCCAGGGTGATGAACTGGTGCTTGTAACCCATGGCAGACAGTTCGCGCTGGAACTTGGCGATGGTCGCGTCGTCGAGGTTTTTCTTCCAGTTGAAGGAAGGCGAGCAGTTGTACGACAGCAGTTGGTCCGGGTATTCCTTTTTGATCGCTTCGGCGAAGCGACGAGCCTCGTCCAGATCCGGCTTGGCGGTTTCGCACCAGATCAGGTCGGCGTATGGCGCGTAAGCCAGGCCACGGGCGATGGCTTGATCCAGACCGGCACGGACCTTGTAGAAACCTTCCTGAGTGCGCTCGCCAGTCACGAACGGCTGGTCGTACGGGTCGCAATCGGAAGTCAGCAGGTCAGCAGCGTTAGCGTCGGTACGGGCCAGAATGATGGTCGGGGTACCGGCAACGTCAGCCGCCAGACGCGCAGCGGTCAGCTTCTGTACGGCTTCCTGAGTTGGAACCAGTACTTTGCCGCCCATGTGACCGCATTTTTTCACGGAAGCCAGTTGGTCTTCGAAGTGAACGCCGGCGGCGCCTGCTTCGATCATGCTCTTCATCAGCTCGTAGGCGTTCAGTACGCCGCCGAAACCGGCTTCAGCGTCAGCCACGATCGGCGCGAAGTAGTCGATGTAGCCATCGTCGCCCGGGTTCTTGCCGGCTTTCCACTGGATCTGGTCAGCACGACGGAACGAGTTGTTGATGCGCTTGACCACGGTTGGCACCGAGTCCACCGGGTACAGCGACTGGTCCGGGTACATGGATTCTGCGGAGTTGTTGTCCGCAGCCACTTGCCAGCCCGACAGGTAGATCGCCTGGATACCGGCTTTAACCTGCTGAACAGCCTGGCCGCCGGTCAGGGCGCCCATGCAGTTGACGAAATCTTTCTCTGGACGGAAGGACGGCTTGGCACCCTGGGTCACCAGGTTCCACAGCTTGTCGGCGCCCATTTTTGCAAAGGTGTGCTCAGGTTGAACCGAGCCACGCAGACGGACGACGTCAGCAGCGGAGTAAGTGCGTGTCACGCCTTTCCAGCGCGGGTTTTCAGCCCAGTCTTTTTCGAGGGCTGCAATTTGCTGTTCGCGTGTCAGTGCCATGGAGATAAACCTCGTCGCGTCTTTTATGAAAAGTTGTTCTGCGGTGGAAAATTCCTGCGCTCGCTGACCAGAAGCTTAGGTGGTCAAGTCGGATTCGGCGGGGTAGGCGACGGGATGAACGATGGGCTCGAGGGGAAGTGAGCAGGTAGTGGCGGACTGTGGGCGCATGCGGGCGTCGTGGGCCTCTATACGGTCTACAGTGTGGAGCCGGGTTACCTAAATACGCTTCCGTCCCTCGGGACAACTTCGTTCCAGTCGGCAACCTCGTCAAACACACCTTGTGGGCGGTACAGACACGAAGCGGTTCGCGGGGTAGATGCGAACATCGCTTCGAAGGCCCTTGCCAGGGCCTCTGATTAGCGGGAGCGAGGCCATCATGCCTTCGCTTTTTTGCCTCGTCAAACGTTTTGTAGTGCTTTTTTTCAAGCACTACATCTTTCGTCTAATACGACTAATCAGTCAGTTTTTGGTGCTTTAGTCCAAGGCGTCGACTTTGACCCGCAAGGTCATGTCATCCCGGCCTTGAGTCGAGTAGCTGCGGGTCAGGCCCTGTTTGTCAGCCTGTGTCTGGCGATTCACACCGGCAAGGGTGATCCATTCGCCGAGGCGGCCGCTGACAGTTGTGTCGGTGCTTTGCACGTTCACTACATCGGGACGTTCCTGGCTCATGCGGTCACGGTTGGTACTGATCGCCAGGTGAACGATGTCGCCGGTGACGCTGGCGGTGACGTAGAAACCCTGGGTGACGTTGCGGTATTGCGTCTGGCTGCTGTAATCGCCGTAGGAGTTGCTCTGGCTGCTGGTGATCGGCACGCTCTGGCCGACTTGAATCAGCGCCGGCATGCCGTCGGTGGCCTGCACCTGCTGCACGCCGCCGTCGCGGCTGGCGGTGCTGCGGCTGATGATGCGGGTCTGGTTCGGTTGGGCGCCGTTGACCGAATAACCTTCGTCGCCACGGCCATTGTTTTCATTGGTGTCGACGGTGATCAGCAAGCGTTTCGGCGCAGTGTCGAGTTGGGTGATCAGCGCCTTGAGTTCCTGAATCTTGTCCGGTTCGGCCTTGATGATCAGTTGATTGCCGTAGGCACTGACCTGACCGTCCTTGCCGAGGAAGTCTTGCGCCATCGGCAGCATGTCGGTGCTGGTGCGGTAATTGAGAGGCACGATTTCTGTGGCTGCCATCACCGTAAAACTGCAACCGAGCAGCAGGGTGGTGAGCAGGGTGCGTAGGGACATGTCCGTTATCTCCGCTTTCGAAAGGCTTGATATTGCCAGTTTGTCGGCCCTGGGTGGGGCAAGTTGAATCGTAGACAGCAAAACGCCCCGGCATCGGTTGATGTCGGGGCGTGATCGTTCCCACGCTCTGCGTGGGAATGCAGCCAGTGACGCTCTGCGTCACATGCCGCAAGGGACGCGGAGCGTCCCGAGAGGCATTCCCACGCAGGGCGTGGGAACGATCAGGGCAGAGCTCAACCCGAGTGCCGAACCATGTCGACATGCGGAATCCCGGCTTCAAGGAATTCCTCGCTGACCAGGCTAAACCCCAAGCGCTCATAGAACGCCGTGGCCTGCACCTGAGCGCTGAGCATCTGCTGCTTCAAGCCACGTTCTTCGGCCTCAGCAATCACCGCTTGCATCAGCGCATCACCCACCTTCATCCCGCGCCAGTCTTTCAGCACGGAAACCCGGCCGATGTGCCCATCAGGCAGCAGGCGCGCAGTACCAATCGGAAAGTCGCCTTCAAACGCCAGAAAATGCACGGCGGTCGCGTCGTCCGCGTCCCATTCCAGCTCAGGTGGCACCGATTGTTCGGCGATGAACACCGTTTCACGAATGCGCCGGATCTCGGCGATGTCCTTCTGCCAGTCTGCGACACGAACGCGAATTTTATTCATCAGCGAACCCCAGGCTCCCTTGCTTGACCAACTGGCACAGCAGGCCGCAAGCGTCTTCGTCGTTCAGCCACTCACCGAGGTTGTCGGTGTGCAGGGCGTCGGCGGCGCAGATCAGCTTCAGCAGTTCGCGCAGCTTGCCCGGCAGATAACGGCTCTGGCCGCTGGCGAACAGCAGCAGGTCGTCATCGACTTCCGACCAGGCCAGGCGTGCGCTCGGATTGCGGATCAGAATGGCGCCATCCTGCAGCGCAGCGAGGAAATCTTCTTCCTCGATTTCTTCCGGGCCGGCCACCAGTTCCGGGTAGCGCGGCTCGGTCATGTACTGGCCGAACCAGGTCAGCAGCAGACGCTCGTCGCTCATGTGCTCGGCGAGCAGCGCTTTCAGGCGATCCAGTGCGTCGTGTTGAATCTGGTGCGGATCGGCTGCTGGCTGTGCGTCGGCATCGGTGTAGCGCTCTTCGTCAGTCAGGAACTGGCTGAGGAAGTCGGTGAAGTGAGTCAGCACTTCCGAAGCGCTCGGTGCACGGAAGCCGACCGAGTAAGTCATGCAGTTGTCGACCGCAACACCGCAGTGGGCCAGACGTGGCGGCAGGTAGAGCATGTCGCCCGGTTCCAGCACCCACTCTTCGGTCTCGTGGAATTCAGCGAGAATGCGCAGGTCCGCGTGTTGCAGCAGCGGGCTCTCGGAATCGCACATCTGGCCGATTTTCCAGTTGCGCTTGCCGTGGCCTTGCAGCAGGAACACGTCGTAGTTGTCGAAGTGCGGACCGACGCTGCCACCTGGGGCGGCGAAGCTGATCATCACGTCGTCGACGCGCCAGCTCGGCAGGAAGCGGAAGTGTTCCAGCAGCTCGCTGACTTCCGGCACGAACTGGTCAACGGCTTGAACGAGAAGGGTCCACTCTTTTTCCGGCAATTTGCTGAACTCGTCTTCAGCGAACGGGCCGCGGCGCAGTTCCCATGGACGCTCGCCGTGCTCGATCACCAAGCGCGATTCGACTTCTTCTTCCAGGGCCAGGCCGGCCAGTTCGTCGGCGTCGATCGGGCTTTCGAAGTCAGGAATCGCCTGGCGGATCAGCAATGGCTTTTTCTGCCAGTAGTCGCGCAGGAATTCGCGCGCCGTGATGCCGCCCAGAAGTTGAAGAGGAATATCGGAATTCATATGTAACCTATTGAAAAAAAGCACTTTTCAGACGGGAATAAAAACGCCCGGCGCGGCCGGGCGTCTCAAACGGATCAAGCGGTCGATCAGATGCGTTTGGCTTGCGCTACAGCGTTGCCGATGTAGTTGGCCGGAGTCAGTTGCTTGAGCTCGGCTTTCGCTTCGGCAGGCATGTCCAGGCCATCGATGAAAGTCTGCAACGCTTCCGGGCTGATGCCCTTGCCACGCGTCAGTTCTTTCAGCTTCTCGTACGGGTTTTCGATGTTGTAGCGGCGCATCACGGTCTGGATCGGCTCAGCCAGCACTTCCCAGCAAGCGTCGAGGTCAGCGGCAATCTTCTGCTCGTTGAGCTCCAGTTTGCTGATGCCTTTGAGGCTGGCTTCGTAGGCGATCACGCTGTGGGCGAAGCCGACACCGAGGTTACGCAGTACGGTGGAGTCGGTCAGGTCGCGCTGCCAGCGGGAGATCGGCAGCTTGCTCGCCAGGTGCTGGAACAGTGCGTTGGCGATACCCAGGTTGCCTTCGGAGTTTTCGAAGTCGATCGGGTTGACCTTGTGCGGCATGGTCGACGAGCCGATTTCGCCAGCGATGGTGCGCTGCTTGAAGTAACCCAGGGAAATGTAGCCCCAGATGTCACGGTCGAAGTCGATCAGGATGGTGTTGAAACGCGCGATCGCGTCGAACAGTTCGGCGATGTAGTCGTGCGGTTCGATCTGCGTGGTGTACGGGTTGAAGCCCAGGCCCAGCTCGTCTTCGATGAAGGCGCGGGCATTGGCTTCCCAGTCGATCTGCGGGTAGGCCGACAGGTGCGCGTTGTAGTTGCCGACAGCGCCGTTGATCTTGCCCAGCAGCGGTACGGCAGCGACTTGAGCGATCTGACGCTCGAGACGGTAAACCACGTTCGCCAGCTCTTTACCCAGAGTGGTCGGCGAGGCCGGCTGACCGTGGGTGCGCGACAGCATTGGCACGTCAGCGAAACGGATGGCCAGTTCGCGGATGGCGTTGGCAGTCTGGCGCATCAGCGGCAGCATCACGTCGTCACGGCCTTCGCGCAGCATCAGGGCGTGGGACAGGTTGTTGATGTCTTCGCTGGTGCAGGCAAAGTGGATGAACTCGCTGACCTTGGCCAGTTCCGGCAGCTTGGCCGCCTGCTCTTTGAGCAGGTATTCGATCGCTTTGACGTCGTGGTTGGTGGTGCGCTCGATCTCTTTGACGCGCTCGGCGTGCTCCAGCGAGAAGTTTTCAGCCAGTTCATTGAGAACGGCGTTGGCCTCGGCGGAGAAGGCTGGCACCTCAGGGATACCCGCGTGGGCGGCCAGGCGCTGGAGCCAGCGCACTTCAACCAGAACGCGGGCACGGATCAGGCCGTACTCGCTGAAAATCGGGCGCAGGGCCTGGGTTTTGCCGGCGTAGCGGCCGTCAACAGGGGAAACCGCAGTGAGCGAAGAAAGCTGCATGGGGTGTTCTCGGACAGTCGGGCAACGAAATGGGGCGCGTATCATACATGAAAAAATCCGCCGGTCCGTTGCCAACTGACCGGCGTATTACGCGTTACAGACTACAAAGCTTTTATTGCGCGGCGTTTTACTCGCTGCGCATCAACGGATACAGCTCTTTGAGCAGCTTGCGCCGGCTGATCACCAACTGCCAGCGATGGCCGCCGAGCTGCCGCCACAGACGCGCCGAACGAATGCCGGCGAGGAGCAGGGCGCGGATCTTCGAGGCATTGCTCGGTTGCTGCAGGTTGCGCATGTCGCCATGCACCTGAATGCGTTGGCGCAAGGTGCTCAGGGTGTCCTGGTACAACGCGCCGCAAGCCGCGACCACGTTTTCGTGGGCCGGACCGAAATGCTCGACCTGCGACTGGATCTGCGGCAAACGCTTGCCGATGATGTCGAGCATGTCGTTGCGCTTGGCCAGTTGACGCTCCAGACCCAGCATCGACAGCGCATAACGCAACGGCTCGCGCTGCAACGTGCTTGGATCGCGCTCGAGGGCGCCGATCAGTGCGCGGTAGCCTTCGCGCAGATTAAGGTCATCGCCGCCGTACACGTCCAGCGTGTCTTTCGGGTCGCGCACCAACAGGCTGCCGAGCATGCAGGTCAGGCCGGCTTCGCTGGTCTGCCCGGTCTTGGCGATCCGGTCAACCAGCACGGCGGCGAGAAACACACCGCCGAGCGCCGTCAGTTGCTCCTGAGTCGGGCTCATGCCTGGCCGCTCCACGGTTCGGCGACTTCGATCACGCCGCCACCGAGGCAGATTTCACCGTCGTAAAACACCACCGATTGGCCCGGCGTCACCGCGCGTTGCGGCTCGTCGAACACGGCGCGGTAGCCGCTGGCGGTTTTTTCCAGGGTGCAGGCTTGATCGCTCTGGCGATAGCGAACCTTGGCGGTCAGGCGCAGCGGTTGGCTCAGGTCGATCGGGTTGACCCAATAGATTTCCGAAGCGAGCAGGGCGCTGGAGAACAGCCACGGATGGTTGTTGCCCTGGCCGACGATCAGTTCGTTGGTGTCCAGATCCTTGCGCAGCACGTACCACGGCTCATCACCGGCGTCCTTCAAGCCGCCAATACCGAGGCCCTGACGCTGACCGATGGTGTGGTACATCAAGCCGTGGTGACGGCCGATGACTTCACCTTCGGTGGTCTTGATCTCGCCCGGTTGCGCCGGCAGGTATTGCTTGAGGAAGTCGCTGAAACGCCGCTCGCCAATGAAGCAGATCCCGGTGGAATCCTTCTTTTTGGCGGTGGCCAGCTCGTATTTCTCGGCAATGGCGCGGACTTGCGGTTTTTCCAGTTCGCCGACCGGGAACAGGGTCTTGGCGATCTGTTCGCCGCCGACGGCGTGCAGGAAGTAGCTCTGATCCTTGTTCGGATCGAGGCCTTTGAGCAGTTCGGTGCGGCCATCGATGTCGCGGCGGCGCACGTAGTGACCGGTGGCGATCAGGTCGGCGCCGAGCATCATGGCGTAGTCGAGGAACGCCTTGAACTTGATCTCGCGGTTACACAGGATGTCCGGGTTCGGCGTGCGACCGGCCTTGTATTCGGCGAGGAAGTGCTCGAACACGTTGTCCCAGTACTCGGCGGCGAAGTTGGCGGTGTGCAGCTTGATGCCGATCTTGTCACAGACAGCCTGGGCATCCGCCAGATCGTCCATGGCGGTGCAGTATTCCGTTCCGTCGTCTTCTTCCCAGTTCTTCATGAACAGGCCTTCCACTTCAAAGCCCTGCTCGATCAGCAGGAGAGCGGAAACGGAAGAGTCCACGCCGCCGGACATGCCGACAATGACGCGCTTCTTGGATGTGTCAGAAGGGGCTGGATCACGCATAGGGATTCAATGAGTGTCTTGAAAAAGGACGCGATTCTAGCAGGCTCGCGGCCTCAAGGCTAAAGAGAAGGACGGATCAGTTCGAGGCTGTAGTGATGACCGGCCAGATAATCGTCGATGCAACGGATGATCAGTTCGCTGCGCCAGTTGTCGCGTTGGGCGACTAATTCGTCGCGGGTCAGCCACTTGGCGCCGACGATGCCGTCGTCGAGCTGGTAATCCGGATGGTGTTTGACGGCTTTGGCGCTGAAGCACACGCGCTGGTAGGTCACGCCGTTGCTTGGCGCGGTGTACAGGTAAATGCCGATGACGCCGGTGGGTTCGACGTCCCAGCCGGTTTCTTCGAGGGTTTCGCGCACGGCGGCTTCGATCAGGGATTCGTCCGGGTCGAGGTGGCCGGCGGGCTGATTCAGCACGTTGCGCCCGGCCTTGTGTTCTTCAACCATCAGGAAGCGGCCGTTGTCCTCGACGATGGTGGCGACGGTGATGTGGGGGAGCCATTCCATAAAACCTTCCTCAAGTCTGGGATTGAAATGCAATCCCTGTAGGAGTGAGCCTGCTCGCGATAGCGCAATGTCAGTCACCATCATTGTTGAATGGTATACCGCTATCGTCGGAACGCCGCCCGGAGCAGGCTCACTCCTACAGGGGATTTGTGTTGTATTCAGAAACACAAACCCCGGCACGGGGCCGGGGTTTGTGATGTTCCCACTACAACCTTAAACCAGCGCAGCAATCGCCGCGTTGAGGGTTGCGCTTGGGCGCATGGCCTTGCTGATCAGCTCGGCATTGGCGTGGTAGTAACCGCCGATGTCGACTGGCTTGCCCTGAACGGCGTTGAGCTCGGCAACGATGGTTGCTTCGTTCTCGGTCAGGGTTTTTGCCAGCGTCGCGAACTGCGCTTGCAGTGCAGCGTCTTCAGTCTGGGCGGCCAGAGCCTGAGCCCAGTACATCGCCAGGTAGAAGTGGCTGCCGCGGTTGTCGATGTTGCCGACTTTGCGCGACGGCGACTTGTTGTTGTCGAGGAACTGGCCAGTGGCCTGGTCCAGAGTTTTCGACAGCACCAGCGCTTTCGGGTTGTTGTAGTTCACACCCAAGTGCTCAAGGGACGCTGCCAGTGCGAGGAACTCGCCCAGCGAATCCCAGCGCAGGAAGTTCTCTTCAACCAGTTGCTGCACGTGCTTCGGCGCCGAACCGCCGGCGCCGGTTTCGAACAGGCCACCGCCGTTCATCAGCGGCACGATCGACAGCATCTTGGCGCTGGTGCCCAGTTCCATGATCGGGAACAGGTCGGTCAGGTAGTCGCGCAGTACGTTGCCGGTCACCGAAATGGTGTCCTTGCCTTCGCGGGTGCGCTGCAGGGTGTACTTCATCGCGTCGACCGGCGCCATGATCTGGATGTCCAGACCGGTGGTGTCGTGATCCTTCAGGTACGCCTGAACTTTTTCGATCACTACGCCGTCGTGAGCGCGCATTGGGTCCAGCCAGAAAATCGCTGGGGTGCTGCTGGCGCGAGCACGGTTGACGGCCAGTTTGACCCAATCCTGGATCGGCGCGTCTTTGGTCTGGCACATGCGGAAGATGTCGCCGGCTTCAACAGCCTGTTCCATCAGCAGGGTGCCTTTGCTGTCGGTGACGCGAACGACGCCGTCAGCCTTGATCTGGAAGGTCTTGTCGTGCGAGCCGTACTCTTCGGCTTTCTTCGCCATCAGGCCAACGTTTGGCACGCTGCCCATGGTGGTCGGGTCGAAAGCGCCATTGGCTTTGCAGTCTTCGATCACGGCCTGGTAGATGGTTGCGTAGCAACGATCCGGGATCACGGCCTTGGTGTCGTGCAGCTGACCGTCGGTGCCCCACATCTTGCCGGAGTCACGGATCATTGCTGGCATCGAGGCGTCGACGATCACGTCGCTCGGCACGTGCAGGTTGGTGATGCCTTTGTCGGAGTTGACCATCGCCAGCGATGGGCGAGCAGCGTAGACCGCTGCCATGTCAGCTTCGATCTGAGCTTGCTGCTCAGCCGGCAGGGCCTTGATGCGCGCGTACAGATCGCCGATGCCGTTGTTCAGGTTGAAGCCGATCTCAGCCAGCACGTCAGCGTGCTTGGTCAGCGCGTCTTTATAGAACTCGGCAACGATCTGGCCGAACATGATCGGGTCGGAGACCTTCATCATGGTCGCTTTCAGGTGCACCGAGAGCAGCACGCCTTGAGCCTTGGCGCTGTCGATTTCAGCAGCGATGAACGCGCGCAGGGCGTTTTTGCTCATCACGGCGCAGTCGAGGATCTCGCCGGCCTGAACGGTGGTTTTTTCTTTCAGAACGGTAGCGGTACCGTCATTGGCGATCAGCTCGATCTTCACGGCGTCAGCGGCGTCGATCAGGGCAGCTTTTTCGCTGCCGTAGAAATCGCCGGTGCTCATGTGAGCGACGTGGGACTTGGAGTCTTTGGCCCAGGCGCCCATTTTGTGCGGGTGCTTGCGCGCATAGTTCTTCACCGACAGCGGAGCGCGACGGTCGGAGTTGCCTTCACGCAGAACCGGGTTCACGGCACTGCCCTTGACCTTGTCGTAACGCGCCTTGGCGTCTTTGTCGGCGTCGCTGGTCACGGTTTCCGGGTAGTCCGGCAGGTTGTAACCCTGAGCTTGCAGCTCTTTGATCGCGGCTTGCAGCTGTGGCACCGAAGCGCTGATGTTCGGCAGCTTGATGATGTTGGCTTCAGGCGTAACGGCCAGGTCGCCCAGTTCGGCGAGGTGGTCGGCTACGGCTTTGTCGCCCAGTTGCTCGGGGAAGCTGGCCAGAATACGTGCTGCAAGAGAGATATCGCGGGTTTCCACGGCGATATCGGCCGAAGCGGTGTAGGCCTCGATGATCGGCAGCAGGGAATAGGTGGCGAGGGCTGGAGCTTCGTCGGTGAAGGTATAGATGATCTTCGAGCGGGTGGGCATATTCGGATTAACTCTCTCTTCTTTGCTAAAGCGTGCGCAGAAACTCGAGGGGCGCCGGGTAAGCGCGTTCGTTCAAAGTCATCCATGAACCGAATGTCGAGATTCTTCGCGGTGATGTTGGGTGCATCAGTAGAGCGTCAAGCAGTCAGGCTGCGGTAACAACCCGACCAATCAGGCGGAAAGTCTCGTTCTAGAGAGGCCAGCCGTCGTGACCCTGTGGTCAGCGGCGGGCATTATACATAGGTAGCTGGCAATCTGCCGATGGTTCATATGCAACGATTCTCGTCCATTGGTCTAAAGGTCGCAGGGCAGGGGGGGGCGTAGAGTCGTTGCGAATGCTTGAGTTTGGCGCTTTTCCCTTTGCTTTCAGGCTTGTACGAAACGAGATGTAGCCGCGCCACGAACAGAGGGTTTGCGTGTTGATTTAACTGGGTTACGCTCGAACCAAGCCAGATGTTCAATCCAAACAATGGAGTTCAGCATGGGTTACAAGAAGATTCAGGTTCCAGCCGTCGGCGACAAAATCACCGTCAATGCAGACCATTCTCTCAATGTTCCTGATAACCCGATCATCCCCTTCATCGAAGGTGACGGCATTGGTGTCGACATCAGCCCGGTGATGATCAAGGTTGTCGATGCTGCAGTTCAAAAGGCATACGGCGGTAAGCGCAAGATTTCCTGGATGGAAGTCTATGCCGGGGAAAAAGCCACTCAGGTTTACGATCAGGACACCTGGCTGCCTCAGGAAACCCTCGATGCAGTCAAGGATTACGTGGTTTCCATCAAAGGCCCGCTGACCACTCCAGTCGGTGGCGGCATCCGCTCGCTGAACGTGGCCCTGCGTCAGCAACTCGACCTCTACGTCTGCCTGCGCCCGGTGCGCTGGTTCGAAGGCGTGCCAAGCCCGGTGAAAAAGCCTGGCGACGTCGACATGACCATCTTCCGCGAGAACTCCGAAGACATCTATGCCGGCATCGAGTGGAAGGCCGGTTCGCCGGAAGCCACCAAAGTCATCAAATTCCTTAAAGAAGAAATGGGCGTCACCAAGATCCGTTTCGACGAAAACTGCGGCATCGGCGTCAAGCCGGTTTCCCTGGAAGGCACCAAGCGTCTAGCGCGCAAGGCCCTGCAATATGTGGTCGATAACGACCGCGATTCGCTGACCATCGTGCACAAAGGCAACATCATGAAGTTCACCGAAGGTGCCTTCAAAGAGTGGGCCTATGAAGTGGCCGCCGAAGAATTCGGCGCGACCCTGCTCGACGGCGGCCCGTGGATGCAGTTCAAAAACCCGAAAACCGGCAAGAATGTTGTGGTCAAAGACGCCATCGCCGACGCCATGCTCCAGCAGATCCTGCTGCGCCCGGCCGAATACGATGTGATCGCGACCCTGAACCTCAACGGCGACTACCTCTCCGACGCTCTGGCGGCGGAAGTGGGCGGTATCGGCATCGCGCCGGGCGCCAACCTGTCCGACACCGTGGCGATGTTCGAAGCGACCCACGGTACTGCGCCGAAGTACGCCGGCAAGGATCAGGTCAACCCGGGTTCGCTGATTCTCTCGGCCGAGATGATGCTGCGGCACATGGGCTGGACGGAAGCGGCGGATCTGATTATCAAGGGCACCAACGGCGCTATTTCGGCCAAGACTGTGACCTATGACTTCGAACGTCTGATGGACGGGGCCAAACTGGTGTCGTCTTCGGGCTTCGGTGATGCGCTGATCTCGCACATGTAAAAACGCGGGCACATAAAAACCGCCTGACTCGATGAATTGAGTCAGGCGGTTTTTTATTGCCGGTATTCAGAGGTAAATCAGTCAGCTCATCGCTTTGGCAGTCGCGGCAGCGGCAGCAGCAGCGGCGCCGACAGCAGCGCCTTCAGCGGCACTGGATGGTTTCTCGATGACAGCATTGATGCCGACCGCATGCAGTCCTTTGGGGCCTTGAACAATATTGAAAACCACGGCTTGTCCTGCCTTGAGGGTTTTATATCCCTCCATTTCAATGGCGGAGTAATGGGCAAAGAAGTCGATTTCTTTGCCGTCCTCGTCGCGGCCTTCGCGGGCGTCGGTATTGATAAAGCCGAATCCCTTGGCATTGTTGAACCATTTCACCTTGCCGACAGCCATGCTCAAATCCCTCTGCAACAGACTCCATCGCTGGAGTATCATCCAATTCATCCGCAATCTAATTCGTTAAAAGAATTGACTCCGCGGATCTTTTTTACCCACTGTGGGTTCTATTGGTTGTAACACCGTTTTCCCGATAGTCAAGGTGACCGGGCAGTCGGAGTTGAAAACGTGGACAGCCGCCCCCACCACTGTATTTGCACAACTGACGAACCTTTCTTTCCATGCATGCAATCAGCCAGATTCGACTAACATTCAATCAGGATCGCCCGCTTCTCCAAAAGGATCTTCCAGAGGAGCACGACGACGATTCGGCAGGCGTTGCTGTTCAGGAAGCAAAGCCTGCGTTACAGGCGCCGCCGATGTACAAGGTGGTTTTGTTTAATGATGACTACACACCGATGGATTTCGTCGTCGAAGTGCTCGAGGTGTTTTTTAACCTGAATCGCGAGCTGGCGACCAAGGTCATGCTGGCCGTTCACACAGAAGGACGGGCAGTATGTGGAGTGTTTACCCGCGACATCGCCGAGACAAAGGCCATGCAGGTCAACCAGTACGCCAGGGAAAGCCAGCATCCGCTACTCTGTGAAATCGAGAAGGACGGTTAATCGCCGACCACTTGGGTATGAGGTGAAGCTATGTTAAACCGCGAGCTCGAAGTCACCCTCAATCTAGCCTTCAAGGAGGCTCGTTCGAAACGTCATGAATTCATGACCGTCGAACACCTTTTGCTGGCCCTATTGGACAATGAGGCTGCCGCCACCGTTTTGCGTGCCTGCGGCGCAAACCTCGACAAACTCAAGCACGACCTGCAGGAGTTCATCGACTCCACCACGCCATTGATCCCCGTTCATGACGAAGATCGCGAAACCCAGCCAACCCTGGGCTTCCAGCGTGTACTGCAACGTGCTGTTTTCCACGTACAGAGCTCGGGCAAACGCGAAGTAACCGGCGCCAACGTGCTGGTTGCCATCTTCAGTGAGCAAGAGAGTCAGGCAGTGTTCCTGCTGAAACAGCAGAGCGTTGCGCGCATCGATGTCGTCAACTACATCGCACACGGCATTTCCAAAGTGCCGGGGCATGGCGATCACTCTGAAGGTGAACAAGATATGCAGGACGACGAGGGCGGTGAGTCTTCTTCTTCAGGCAATCCTCTGGATGCTTATGCCAGCAATCTCAACGAACTCGCGCGCCAAGGTCGTATCGATCCACTGGTCGGCCGCGAATCGGAAGTCGAGCGTGTCGCGCAGATTCTCGCGCGTCGGCGCAAAAACAATCCGCTGCTGGTCGGTGAAGCAGGCGTGGGTAAAACCGCGATTGCCGAAGGTCTGGCCAAGCGCATTGTCGACAACCAGGTGCCGGATCTGCTGGCGGGTAGCGTCGTTTATTCGCTTGATCTCGGTGCTCTGCTCGCGGGCACCAAGTATCGCGGTGATTTCGAGAAGCGTTTCAAAGCGCTGCTCAATGAACTGAAGAAACGTCCGCAAGCCATTCTGTTTATCGACGAGATCCACACCATTATTGGTGCGGGCGCTGCGTCGGGCGGCGTCATGGACGCTTCGAATCTGCTCAAGCCGCTGCTGTCGTCTGGCGACATTCGCTGCATCGGTTCGACCACGTTCCAGGAATTCCGCGGCATCTTCGAGAAAGACCGTGCCTTGGCGCGTCGTTTCCAGAAGGTTGATGTCGTCGAACCGTCGGTCGAAGACACCATCGGCATCCTGCGCGGCCTGAAAGGGCGTTTCGAGCAGCACCACAACATCGAATACAGCGACGAAGCACTGCGTGCCGCTGCTGAACTGGCGTCGCGCTACATCAATGATCGGCACATGCCGGACAAAGCCATTGATGTCATCGACGAGGCGGGCGCCTATCAGCGCCTGCAACCGGTCGAGAAGCGCGCCAAGCGCATCGAAGTGCCGCACGTCGAAGACATCGTGGCGAAAATCGCACGGATTCCGCCGAAGCACGTCACCAGCTCCGACAAGGAACTGCTGCGTAACCTGGAGCGTGACCTGAAGCTGACGGTGTTTGGTCAGGACGCGGCGATCGATTCGTTGTCGACCGCGATCAAGCTGTCGCGTGCCGGGCTTAAATCGCCTGACAAGCCAGTCGGTTCGTTCCTGTTTGCAGGCCCGACCGGTGTTGGTAAAACCGAAGCTGCGCGGCAGTTGGCCAAGGCGCTGGGCATTGAGCTGGTGCGCTTCGACATGTCCGAGTACATGGAGCGTCACACCGTATCGCGTCTGATCGGTGCGCCTCCGGGCTATGTCGGTTTCGACCAGGGCGGTCTGTTGACCGAAGCGATCACCAAGCAGCCGCACTGCGTATTGCTGCTCGATGAAATCGAGAAGGCCCATCCGGAAGTCTTCAACCTGCTGTTGCAGGTGATGGACCACGGTACGCTGACCGACAACAACGGACGCAAGGCGGATTTCCGCAACGTGATCGTGATCATGACCACCAACGCCGGTGCCGAAACGGCGGCGCGTGCTTCGATCGGTTTCACCCATCAGGACCACTCGTCTGATGCGATGGAAGTGATCAAGAAGAGCTTCACGCCGGAGTTCCGTAACCGTCTGGACACCATTATCCAGTTTGGTCGCCTCAGTCATGAGGTTATCAAAAGTGTGGTGGACAAGTTCCTTACCGAGCTCCAGGCGCAGCTGGAAGACAAGCGTGTGTTGCTTGAGGTCACTGATGCCGCGCGTAGTTGGCTGGCGGCGGGTGGTTATGACTCGGCGATGGGTGCACGTCCGATGGCGCGTCTGATTCAGGACAAGATCAAGCGTCCGTTGGCGGAGGAGATTCTGTTTGGCGAGCTGGCCGAGCATGGCGGTGTGGTGCACATCGACATCAAGGATGGTGAGTTGACGTTTGACTTCGAGACCACTGCAGAAATGGCCTGACGGCTTGATGTTGATTGGGAAGGCGCCTTCGGGCGCCTTTTTGTTGTCTGGTGTTTTTGTGTGTATATCCGTTGCTGCGGGTGTTGCTGATTAGGGTTCCGCCCTTACGGCGGGTCACTTTTTCCAGACGCCGAAAAAGTAACCAAAAAGGCTTGCTCCTACGTGCGGCCCGCTCGCTGGGGCTCGGGGTTCCTTCGCTCCGGGATCGATCCGGGCGCAG